>DJFR01000177.1:7934-25648 GCA_002432545.1 Flammeovirgaceae bacterium UBA5867
GCGTCCATGATTTTAATCCATTCGCGAACAACCTTCTGAAGCTTTGCCTTATTCGTTAGCACCTCTTCCATCGAATGGAATTTTATATAGGCCTTGCCTTTGGGTGCAGGTTCTAATAATCCCGATTGGTCTCCGAGCAACTCACCTTTATGAAATATAATAGCAACATATGCAGTTACTCTCGGATTGAAGGTGGCCATAGGTTCTTTATAGTCGAAACTCGGACCGCCCCACTTCACGTCCTCAACCATTTTCGGACTGGCTTCACAGATGATCTTGCGTACAGCTTCCATCTCCGCTTTAAGCGGATGCTTGAGTTTCTGAAGAAATTCGTCAACCTTTTTTGTGCTCATGATTTTGCTGGTTTTGATTTGATAAAAAAGGAAATGATAGTCGTGAAGAGTATACCTGTAATAAATCCGCCCATTACACTTTGAATTATATAGTTGCCCACATTGAACTGTGCTTGTGCCTGCTCGCGGGTCATTATGCCATTATCGACTGTATAGGCTGTTAAGTTTGAAAAATAGTCGGGCGAAATAACCGTGGTTGTAATAATTTGAGTCACCGGGCTCAGAATTACAATAAAGATTGTCAGCCACAATCCGCTTACAAAACTTTGTTTATAGGTGATCTGATCATAGTATATATTTGTCCGCTTACTTCGCAGTGCCAATATATATACCACAACGGCCGGAACCAGGATGAAGGTTGTCACTACCTGCTGGTTTGCAATATTGCTGCTATGCAGTCCGGCCAGTCTCTCAGCACTCATCCACACCAGGAACATTCCGGAAAAGATCAGTGACCATTTAATTTCTGTTTTGTATTTATTCATGTTCGTTCTGTTTAGTATCCGTTATTGAAAAAGTATCGTAGCGATTGTTAACATCTTTGAAAGCAGGTGTATCTAAAGTTTCGGTTTGAATTGCCCGGAACAATTCCCGAAAGAAGTTTTCCCGTTTTTGTTCGGAATTAAACACCAACAGAATCTTCGTCTCGGTTGCTGAGTTATTACAAAATGCGTGTGGCGTGAGACGAGGAACCTGAATAACAGTTCCTTCTTCTGCATCATAGACTATATCCGATGATTGGACAGTGAGGGTGCCCTTCAACACTATAAAAACCTCATCGGTAAACTTGTGAACGTGAAGCCTTGCACCCGTGGTATTCGGCTGAAGCGTGATCAGGTATATACCCAGTTGATCGTTGGATATATCGCTGGTAATTTTAAACTGGCAGCTTATACCTTCTGCTTGCAGCATTTCACCACCTGACGGAGGAATGATGACAGGTTGATTTGACGGAGTCAACCCGATATTCTGATTATCATGTACCATACGCCTGTTCTTTCTGATTGTTGAATCAAAAGTATAGGCAGCGCAGTATCTACGCCTTTACATATGTTGAGGAATTAAAATTATTTTTCAGCGCGAATCCTGCTTAGCTGTGTAGGCGTGATGCCGAGATAGGCTGCAATTTCGTGCAGTTTGAGCCGCGACTCCAATAAGGGATAGGTTTTTAAAAAGTCAGCGTATTTCACTTTCGCTGTATCATGTCGAAAAGATATTTCGAGTGGCTCTTTTTCAATGATCCAGTGTAATTCCATATACCGGATGTAGAACGCGGCTATATCACTATATATCTCCGTAAGCTTTTTGAATTCCTGAAAGTTATATTCAAGAACTGTACTTTGCTCCAATGATCGTATTGAAAAGAGGCTGGGTGTTTTGCTCAACATGGAACTGGTTGATGCAACAAAGAAATTTTCAAAAAAGAACCGTTTAATAACCACATCGCCCTCCTGCGTGGTGTGAAATTTTGAAAATAAACCTTTCACGACAAACGCTACGGTTTGACCGGTTTCACCCTCTAAAATAAAATATTGATCTTTCTCGTATACTTTTGGCTTCAGGATGTTTGTCCACGCTGCCTTGCTTTGCTCCGAAAGCTTTGCGTATGTCTCTACCTTATCCCAGAATTGTTGCATTTCTATATAACGATTTAGCAGGCGAACTATCTAAACAGTAACGTTACACTTGAGACAATATGATACTGTAAATAAAAAAAATCAGAGTCCCCCCGGCATGGTATATACCTGCGGGTGTCCGATTAAAAAACAAACAAAATACTATTCCTCAACCTCCGTGCTATCAATCGCATCGGCTACAACCTCCTCAGCCTCGTCAGCATCTTCGTCATCCGTATTAACGAGTAGTTGCTGTATACTTTCCCACGGAGCAACCAGTATAGGTTTGCTGGTATAGGTATATTCTTTCTTTTGTTTGATGATGTCGGCTGCGCGTTCTTTGGTATCAGGGTGTGTACTGATCCACGCGAGTTCTTCCGGTATATTATCCTTGCGGGATAATCTGAAGAAAAAATTACTCAGGTGTTGCGGGTCTATATCTGCATTCGCTAACGTCTCCACAGCAAACGCATCGGTTTCCCGTTCGTGCTTGCGATCGAACGCTGTAGATGATAATACTTTCGCTGTCTCACGGGATATATCATTACCGGCATCACCGGCTGCAATCGTGAAAAGCATTTCCATCCCAATCTCTTTCACCAGTTTTTTCATCACGTGGTTTTTCTCCATGTGACCGATCTCGTGTGCCATAACACCGGCAACTTCTTCCGCATTCCTGGCATAATCAAGCAGCCCGGTATAGATCACCATGTTGTGATCGGGTAATGCAAACGCATTGATTTCGCCGTTGCGCACCAGGTGGATTTTAATTTTATCGCAGTCCAGTTTCTTTGCTTCGCACAAACGTACTTTGATTGAATCGAGTATAGCTTTTACTTTTTCGTTATCAATCTCTTCATGCGTGCTGGTGATGGTTTCAAGAATCATCTCGCTGAGTCTCTTCTCACTCTCCTGTGCAAACCGACTTACATCGCCTTCGCCTACATATTCAATCTGACTAAGCAGAAACCATAATCCAAAGAATGAAATTACAATGACTGCGAATTGTGTTAAGATCTTGTCAGCCATAATTAAGGTTTACAGAGTTGATCGGTGAGCGGCCCAAAGAACCAGAAGTAAACATGTTGTCCCTTACGGGTATTTACAGCAGCATATATAGTCATGATAAACTCGCCAAGATTAAAAATAAAAATGGTGATGAGGTAGGCTATATAAGCATTGGAAACTTCGTTATCACCAAAGATGATCGATAATGTCCAATAGAGTCCCGCGCTGTTCATGATCAGTACGAGTATCTGCGAGAGCAATGCCTGCATGCAATGCCAGCGCACAAAGAATGTTCCCTTGCGATTACTCGCCCAAAAGAAAGCAGTAGCCAGTAGGTTGACAATGGGTAAAGGCAACCCGGCTATGACTGCCACCAGTGACATGAGATAACTATTGGAAGCTTTCTCACTTTCATAGTCATCGGGCCGGTACGGGAATGCTACAACTTCTGCCATAATGTTACAGGTATTACAGGTCTTTCATGATGTTCCATCCCCAGTTGATCACAACCAGGATAATCAGGGGAATGTAAATACTTTTTCTGGTACGGATTATTTCTTCTGCATGACGAAATACTTTTAACAGACTTTGCTGATTCAGGACAAGGTCTCTGATCAACCAGGCTGGAATCAATATCAGCAGCAACAGCGCTACAACACCAAGCGGGTTGATCCACAACGCCTCCCCTACACGCCCATGCAGAAGTGAAAGTACTGACCGGGTAATGCCACAGGATGGACAAGCCCAACCGGTTACATTTTTAAATATACACACGGTTGTTTCCGTGTGATCGTGTCCTAAAAGATGGAACGCAATCCATGCATACCCGGCCAGCGAAATGAGTGATAATATCCAATATATCTTCCGGCTATTAGAGTTCATATTGGAAGGGAAGCAACAATCTATCCTATCAATTGAAACAATTTCTCAGCATTAACTTCACGTGTACGGCCCATAATAATGAACCAGTCTACGATAGTCCATATACCAAAACCACCGCAGGTAAGCAATTTTGCAATAGCAAGACCAGTATCACCAATCAAAAAACGGTCAATCGCGAAGTGACCGCCACCAACAATTGAAACAACCAATACGATTGTAGGATCCTTTAAATTCAGTGTATGTAAATGAGTGAATCTAGCGTCATCAAGAGCCAGAAGTTTTTCGCGAATCATCGGAATCTGATGACCTTCGAAAAACTTTCCATTGGTCATAAGGTACATGTCAACTTTTTGTGCATCCATATTAAAGGTAGATTAAGATTTTGTTGAAAGATATTTATAACCAAAGGAATTTCAATGGACACGACAGAAATGTTGTCACTTTTCATATTTTGAAGGGTAAAACCTGTGGGCTATACGCACAAATATTACCAATCGCTTAAACACCCGACACCGGGACTGTTCTGGTTTTACCCTGCGAATCATATACTTTAATTTCTTTTACGCCAGCCGGTATACGAACGCTTCGCGTAGATTGAGACAAGTAACCTGCTCCGTAATAAAACTCAACTTTCTGCTGACGCCCGTCTGTATATACCAGTTGCGCGTATACATCCTGCAATTCCGGTTTAAACATGTTAGTCACGGGGTTGTTAGCTGGCGCAAAGACACGCAGGCTGTCGCGATTTTGCGTGGCGATGAACAGCTCACCCTTCACTCCGGATAAATGCGCGAGTGCCTTGGCATCGCCCGGTATATAAAAACCACTGGCAGCCGATGGAACCGGAGCAAGATTTCCCTTGCCATCGCCAAGCAATATCAAACCGGTGAAAGCATCGTAGCGGCCGGCAAACACTTCGTTACCATAGTCGTTGCCAATCATAAGTACATCCTGGTTGCCATCTTCATTCACATCAAAAGTTATAAGTCCTTTTACGGGGGCAACCTGGCTAAGCACAGATAACGCGCGCATCTCAAACTTGCCGTTGCCTTTGTTCTCGATATAGCTCGTCTGCATATGATTGGCTTCGAGTACAACTGCGTCCTTCAGATCTTCAACCGGCAGCAACAAGTCCATCGTGGCTTTGCTATACTGCCGGTAACGCGAATATTTATTCCTGAACTTAGGACTCTGTGAATTGAGCTCATCCCAGAAATGTACGGGGTATAAATTCCGAACGTCAGATGTCATAGAGCCACGCATATAGCAAGCCATTACCGGGTCTACACTTCCGTTACCATCAAAGTCTTTCGCAAAAACTTTCAACGGTTCTTTTTCCGTCACCCGGTAATTATTATTCTGTCCAAGATTTCCAGCCACATAATCTATATCGCCATCATTATCGTAATCGCCTGCTGTTATACTATTCCACCAGCCGGTATATTTCTCTATCCCCGATGTTTCTACTTTGCTGAAAGAAGTACCGTTGTTTTTAAAGAATGTTATCGGCATAAATTCACCAACTACCACCAGGTCAATCTTGTTGTCATTATCAAAGTCTGTCCATAACGCATCGGTAATCATACCAGCCTGTTGCAATGATGAAGCAACCTGTGCCGTAACATCGGTAAATTTACCTTTGTCGTTACGAAGTATATAACTTGCAGCCGGCATCGGGTAGCTGCGTGCAATTACTCTTCCGCCTACAAACAAATCGAGATCACCATCAGCATCATAATCGGCTGCGCGTACGCACGATCCGCTGGCTTTCGTTTCCGGAAGTGCATCGGTGGCCACTTCAAATTTACCTTTGCCATTATTCAGATATAGTCTGTCCTGGTAATCGGTATCCGCTGCACCTTCTATACTTCCGCTTACTATATATAGATCGAGATCATGATCACCATCGGCATCGAAAAGCAAGAGACCTTCATCCTCTTCAACCTTTTTCGATTCTGACAGTAACTGACTCTGCACAAATGTACCGGATGCCTGTTGTGTAAATACAGTTGCTATTATTTCAGAGGCTCCACCGATAACAAAATCTTCGCGGCCGTCCTGATTGATATCCCCTACGGCTATTCCCGGACCGTCCTGCGTAAATTTATGTGGCAGGGTACGTTGTAAATTGAAATCGATCTTATCATTTTCAGTATGTTTAAAATGCAGCTGCAGGGCATCTGAAACTTCATGAACCAATACAGGCTGTTTTATGGATGCAACTACATTACGAGTCTTGCTATCTTTATGATCCAGTGTAAGAACCTGTCCTGATTTTATATCTTTCACAACGGACACCCTACTGTCTGGCCACTCGGCTACCACGGAGTCAATTTGCGCTGTGCTCCCCAAGCCGAAATGCATCACTCCTTCTACGGATGACAGAAAGCCCCGGTATATATAGTTCTCCTGGTATTGCATTTTACCCTGCTGAAAGAGTGTAACCTTCGTGCCAAGCGCCTGAACATTTTGGGATGGACCTTTCAACGCCACGCGCAGAAAATTAGTCTTTACAGAATCTTTCTTACCATCATGGGTATATAGTGTATTTTCATAAACCGATGCTTCCGCATTGATGTTATTAATAACATAATCAAGGTCACCGTCATTATCAAAATCAACAAACGCGGCTCCGTTGGAAAATGATGGAGCATCGAGTCCCCACTGGCGGGTAACATCGCTGAACGTCAGATCGCCATTGTTCCGAAATGCATAGTTTGGAATTTTTATGACGGGTATAGAGTCATTGAGGTGCCCTATACTTGCAAAGTTGCCAACATCGGCACGGTAATTTGCAAAGTCTTTATCGGTAATGTCTTTGGGAAATCCGTTTGTGATGAGTATATCTTTCAATCCGTCATTATCAATATCGGCCATTAAGGGCGACCAGCTCCATTCTGTCTGGTGTACTCCCGACAGCTGTCCTATTTCACTGAATTTTATACCTTGCGCCAGCCCGTTGTTAAGGTGCAGCATGTTGCGCACGTACTGGTATTCATATTTATACTGTTCGTTGTTGATATAGGTCTGATAGCTCTTATTGCTGATGGTGGTTTTCTTCCGATCATTGGTCTCGGGCAACATATCGAGTGTAATGATATCCGGCCATGCATCGTTATTAAAATCGGCTGCATCATTCCCCATGGAGAACTGACTCTGGTGCCCAATATAGTTTGCTATCTCATTCTTAAACGTTCCGTTTTTCTGATTGATATAGAGCAGGTCGTTCGACAGGTAATCGTTGGATACATATATATCCGGCCAGCCGTCTTTATTGAAATCGGATATAGCGAGTCCTAATCCAAATCCTTCATAGGTAACTCCGGCAGCATTGGTAACATTGGTAAACGTTCCATTGCCATTGTTTTGATACAGGCGATCGTTATTAGGCGAACTTCCATCCGTCATTTTAGGACGATAGTTCGTTGGAAAATTATTGAGACGCTGGTTGATGAGCACATACAGATCAAGATCGCCATCGCGATCATAATCAAAGAACGCTGCCGCTACACTATATTTCTGAACCTCCACACCGTACCGGGCTGCCTGATCTTCAAATACCGGGAGTCCCTGCTCGTTCAATCCTTTATGAATGAGTAGCATATTTTTTCGGTCCGCAGAATCTGCGCGCATGGTGGTGGTTATATATACATCCATCCAACCATCGTTGTTGATATCTACTACTGTCACTCCCGAACACCAGCGACCGTTATTCGCTATGTTGGCTGTTGCCGATACATCTTCAAAATGAAGATTACCTTTATTGAGATATAGTTTATTGTCTACAAGATTTCCGGAGAAGAAAACATCCTGCAAGCCATCGTTATTAAAATCGGCTACGCCTACACCCCCACCGTTGTAAATATACTCGTACGAAAGAATATTAAAGGAGTCGTTATCCTGTATGATGTTATTGAACGTAATGCCGGTTTCAGCAGCAGGCAACAAGCGGAACAACGTATTGCTTTCTTTTTTACAACTGCCAATCAATGCTGCCAGTAAAATAAAAACGGGTATCAGGTAAGGTAGTCTTTTCATAGTACTAACATAAAAAAGCAAGACCAATATACATTGGTCTTGCTCGTATTTTTTCGTGAATAGTTAATCGTTATCCGTTACACGTTAATCGTTAACCGAGATGTGCCTGGTAATGATTAACGGTTCAGGTATACCAATTAATATCCTTTATTCTGCTTCAGCACATCAGCACCCTGCAAGTCGATCTGACGTTGCGGAATTGGCAGGAACTGATCCGTTGCTGTATAGGCTGCACCTCCGAGGTTTGTAGGAAGTTTACCTCCGTCATAGTCAAGGTAATCATTGAGTTCTCCCTCCGCTATACCCCAGCGAACCAGGTCGTACATACGCTGACCTTCGAGCGCAAGCTCAAGCTTACGTTCAAAGCGAAGTGCAGCACGGGCTTCTGCCTGAGTGGCAAATATTGTATACAAACCAATGTTATAGTCAGCAGCATCCTGATCGAAGTCGAGTATGGGCTTCTTATAGTCAGTAGCACCGTTAGTCGTACCAAAACCTGTTACTCTTCCTTTTACGAAAGTAGAGTTAGCAGCACGCTGACGTACCTGGTTGATATAGTCTAATGCCAGACTCAGATCACCACCACCTTCAATCTCTGCTTCTGCTGCCAGCAACAGTACATCAGAATAGCGCAGAATCATGAAGTTGATAGAGTGATAGCCCGGAGTCCAGGAGCTACCATCCTGATATTTACCTTTATCAGATTTACGGTACGAATATTTTTTCTGTGTAAACGGACCAGCATATGACTGATCGCGGATCCAGTCGAAACCAGGGTGTGGCATCCAGTCAAGGAACTGTACATACCTGCGACCGATCGTTAAATCAAGACGAGGATCAACATCGTGTGTATAGTCTGGCGTAAACGCTTCATCACTCTTTATACCCTGATCATCACCTAACTCTTCTGCAGCTTCTCTGTACGAATTGTCCAGCAAAGGCAAGCCAAGTGCATTGGTTCTATACGAATTGATCAGATCAAAGCTTGGCGCAAAAAATCCGCAGCACTCACCCGGACCTGTAGGACCTGTGTTGTATGGATAGTTCATAGCAAGATCCTGGTTGGTGTTATTTATATCACCGGTACCAGCAGCTGCCTGGAATGCAAATACAGATTCAGAGTGATTTTCATTTTCACCTTTGAATACATCTTCAAAGTTAGGCACGAGCGCATACTTCTTTCCATTGGTAGTCTGACCGCTCGCAATCACCGCTGCCAACACCGTTCTTGCCTGTGTATATTTCGCTGCGTTCGTCACAACCACACCATCGTTATCGGGCCAGCTTGCCTCGTATACCAATATCTTACCGAGATATGCACCGGCTGCCCATTTGTTAGCGCGTCCAACTTCGCTTTGTGTCTCCGGAAGATTATCGTATGCAAACTGCATATCAGCCTCAATCTTCGGCCATATATCTACGTTGTTCGGAACATTACTCTTCTCGATGATTTCCTGATCCGATGAACTCGCAGGCTTATTGGTTGTCTCATCTACCCAAGGTACATTATTGAAATTTTTCTTGAGTTCGAAATAGTAGTGCGCACGAAGGAATCTCGCTTCTGCTATAATACGCGTTTTCACCGCGTCTGCTATATCTTCAACCAGGTCGTTGTTCAACAGATATAGTACATAGTTGGCGCGGTTAACACCTTCGTAGCCGCCTAACCATTTACCGTTTACTTCACCGTTCACAGCATCTACTTCAAAACGCTGCACAGGGTTCATCGCGTTAAAGTCACCGGCATTGGTACCTTTGTTGGCATCACCACCGCGTATACTTCCCCACATCCAGTTGGAAGCACCGGAGTGCCAGCCGTTACCGCGTCCGTTCAGAACAGAGTAAGCACCAATCAGCAAACCTTCAACACCTTTCTGGTTCAGTATCTGTCCTTCCTGAAGTTCACCGGTTACAGGCACTTCCAGGAAGCTTTCTTTACAGGCAATAGGCCCCAGCACAATGGCGGCAACCAGTACCCATATCGTTGTCTTTTTATTTCTATATATAAATTTCATATCTGTAATCTCATTAAGTGATTAAAGTCCCAGGTTAACACCGATATTGAAACCTCTTGTAACCGGAGGGTTACCGAAGTCGAGACCGAGTGTTGTATCCGCTGCTCCACCTACGCCTGGATCAAGGCCTGAATAATTAGAGATTGTAAAGAGGTTAGTAGCCTGCAGGTAAATTCTGGCACGTGTTATACCCCAGTTACCAAGCATATCAGAAGGCAGGTTGTAAGCAATCTGCAGGTTGGTGAGACGTGCATAGTTACCCTTCTCGATATAGTATGAGTTAGACTGTGTATTGGTAGAGAAGTTAGAAACGTTCTCAAATATAGGCACTGTATTTCCGCCTCTTTCAAACGTCCAAGAATCTTTCACGTTAGTTCCGATCGCAGCCCCGGTAAATGAAGGATAGAAATCTGTGAACCACTTGGAGAAATTATAGTTCTCGAATCCTAAGAATACACCGAGGAATGTTTCGAGTTCAAAGTTCTGATACTTCAGCTTGATGTTGATACCACCGGAGAAGTCAGGAACAGGATCACCCAGATATGTTCTGTCATCCGCGTTGATCTTTCCATCAGGCGCGTTTGTTAAATTACCTTCTGCATCGCGACCGTTGATATCAGCATATTTGAAACGACCGGGAGCAGCACCTTCCTGTGTAGGAGAGTTTGTTACATCAGCAGCATCCTGGTACAGACCTACAACTTTATACCCGAAGTATGAAGATATAGCGCGTCCTACCTGGTTGCGTATAACGTTACCGTTGCGGGTGTTACCACCATCGAAGTATTCAACTCCGGGAACCAGTGATACGATTTCGTTATTCAGGAACGATCCGGTTGCTTTCACTTCGTAGTTGACACCTGATGTACCTACATCTCCGCGTGTGGTAATTTCGATATCCACACCTGCGTTACGCATTTTCGCGATGTTGATAGAAGGATCGGTTGCCTGTGGACCAACCACGGCAGCAGTTTCTGATCCGTATAGCAGGTCGCGTGTATTTTTTCTCCACACGTCAAATGCTATATCTATTTTGCCATCGAATAAGGAAGCATCGAAACCTATATTTGTTGTAGAAGAAGTCTCCCACTTCGCATTCGGGTTACCGATTCTTGAACGGTACAAACCGGATGTTACGCCCGAGTTAGAACCTGTTATATCATACGCTGCAAGACCAAGGCTTGCATTCCAAAGGCTAAACTGGTTGTTAGGGTCTACGTTGTTCGAGTTACCCATTTCACCCCAACCACCGCGGATCTTCAGATCAGAGATAAAGTTCAAGCCTTTCAGGAATTCCTCTTCAGAAGCTCTCCATGCTACTGAAACAGCAGGGAACACACCGAAGCGATTACGCGAAGCAAAGCGTGAAGATCCATCGCGTCTGATCACACCGGTTAACATATACTTCTCGTTGAAATTATATTTCAACTGTCCGAAGACTGAGTAGAAGTTAACACCTTTGCTATAGGTACTTCCTGTAACACGGCCACCAGGCTGTGTGTTGGTAACGTTGATATAGTTTAGATCATACAGGAAAGGATTCAGACCTGAACCGTTAACACTTCTTCCTGTTCCGGTATTGAGTGCTTCAACACCTGCGAGTATATCTATACTGTGAGCGTCAAACTTGTTCTTATACTGTGCGGTGTTGGTGAGTGTCCAGGTAGCAAATGAACCTGCCCCCTCTGCATAAGTAAAGGACGAGTTGTTCTCAGAGTTCTCGTATGAAGGGAAGGTATATGTGTTAAAGTAGTTGTTACTGAAACCACCGCCAAAGCTTGTGCGCCAGGTCAGGTGCTTGAAGAGATCAAGTTCCGCATATATATTACCGAAACCAAGAATGCTATATGAACCATTGTCAGAAGATCTATCGCGTGCAGCCACAGGGTTGCGTGGGTTGTTAAATCCTTTTGCTATAGTTCCTGCATAACCACCAAAGGCATCGTGTACCGGAATGATAGCAGGCATACGGAAAGCTGACAATACATCACTTTCTTCGTTTGCTGCACCACGACCTCCGCTACCACCGATGATTCCTTTTCTGCTCAGGTATGTGAACTGAATGTTCTGACCGATACGGAAATTTTTATGAACATTGTGTTCTGAATTGATGCGGAATGTATAGCGTTTGAAGTTCTGATGAATCAGAATACCATCCTGATCCTGCACGCCCAAGCTCACATAGAATGCACTTCTTTCACCACCACCGGAGAAGCTCAGGTTATGGCGATGCAGTCTTGCCGGACGCGTAATTTCATCCCACCAGTTTGTACCTGATTTATTAGCAGGTATTACTAAGTATACAGCACCTTTCGATGCATCGTTATTATACTTGGCACGCTCGGCATTCAGATCGATTGATCCAACTACACCTGATGCATCTCCAACTTTCAGATAGTCGGGTAGCACAGGTGTTGTACCGTTACCGTATTGATCACTCTTGAACTCAGGTGTTTCACCGAGTTGTGTAGCCGTGTTACGAATTGCATTCCAGGTCCAGTCAGCCTGCTCCTGCGGATTCATGATGTTATCTACTTTACCGGGAACAGTAACCCCTAAAACACCATCGTAGTTTACACGAAGTTTACCATCCGACTTCTTACCTTTTTTGGTAGTATATACAATTACACCGTTCGCTGCACGGGCACCATATATAGAAGCTGAAGCTGCATCTTTCAATACTGTTGTTGATTCGATATCATCCGGAGAAAGGAAATCACTGGCGCTTACCGGAAGACCGTCAATGATAATGAGCGGATCGTTACCACCAAACGCACCGAAACCACGGATACGAACCACACTGGTTGTACCCGGCTGACCGTTGGTGATTACCGTTACACCCGGCACACGACCTTGAAGCTGCTGTTCAACGTTACCAGAAGGAACAGCAACAAGTTCTGCCGGACGTATAGTCGATACGGCACCTGTAACTTCTCTTCTGTTTTCAGTTGTGTAACCTGTAACAACAATTTCCTGGAAGGTTGTAACATCCGGGTTGAGGGCGACATCCACTACTGATCTTGAGCCCACAGGGACTTCTGTAGTTGAGTAGCCGACAAATGTTACGATAAGGATAGCGTCTGAATTGGGCACCGCGATTCTGAATTTTCCTTCGGTGTCAGTTGCTGTACCTGCCGAAGTGCCTTTCACGAGGACGTTAACTCCCGGCATCCCGGTACCAGTTTCATCAGTGATCGTACCAGTCACAATTCGCTCTTGTGCCAGCGCCACTGAAGCAAGCATCAGCATCATTGCCAATGACAAACTCATGCTCCTGTAGAGTTTTTTCATAGATAGATTTGGGTTAATTGATTTGGTTAAAAATCGATGCACAAAACATTATTCCGAATCATGCATCATTCGAAAATAAAAATTTTGTTAATTCTTCAATCATAAAGAATTAAAAATACTTTCGTAAACGTTTGTGAAAACGTTTACGGTTTCGATAGTGAAAGCGTTTGTCATCCTGTTTTTCCGAAGAAATGGTCTTAGCATGTAATAAGGGTTAAGTAAAGTGTTGAGAAAAGCTTTGGGGGAACTGGAATCGTTTACTAAAGCTCATTATTCTTCAAAAATAAAGCAAGGATTTAAACGAAAACGTTTTCGGAAACTATGTTGAAAAGCTCAGACAGGTCCAAATTCGGAATTTATCGACATCAATTGTTAAAAAACATATAACACACCTTTCGGGGAACGTGCTTTAATCGAATTATATCTGTTAAATACGTTATTTTCGGCCCACTTTTTTTTACGCTATGGCGCTTTACGAAAAATACCCGGTTCATTTATCCAACTCCCTCGGAGGCAAAAAAGAAATATTCAAACCTGTTAACCCGGGCCACATCGGCATGTATGTATGCGGGCCTACGGTATACAATGATGTTCACCTCGGAAATGTAAGAACCTTCCTCACTTTCGATATTGTATCGCGATATTTTCGTCACCTAGGATATAAGGTTCGTTATGTGCGCAACATCACGGATGTTGGTCACCTCGAGAATGATGCCGATGAAGGTGAAGATAAGATCGCGAAGAAAGCACGCGTTGAACAACTGGAACCGATGGAAGTAGTGAAACACTATACCGAAGGATTCCATGAAGTGATGCGTCAATTCAACATCCTTCCTCCCAGCATTGAACCTTCGGCCACCGGCCATCTGGTAGAGCAAATTGAAATTACAAAAGCACTTATCGATAAAGGTTTAGCATACGAAGTAAACGGATCGGTATATTTTGATGTGATGAAATATCATACCAGTCACAACTATGGTATACTCTCGGGTCGTGTAATTGAAGACCTGGTCGAGAGCGGAAGAAAGCTCGACAGTCAGGATGAGAAGCGTAACAAGATCGATTTTGCGTTATGGAAAAAAGCTTCTCCGTATCACATCATGCGCTGGCCTTCTCCGTGGAGTATAGGCTTTCCGGGATGGCACATTGAGTGTACCGTGATGAGTACAAAATACCTCGGTGAGACGTTTGATATTCACGGTGGTGGTATGGATTTAAAATTTCCACATCATGAATGTGAGATCGCACAAGCCGTAGGTGCCAATGGCAAACAACCGGTTAATTACTGGCTGCACTCCAACATGCTTACGGTTAACGGACAGAAGATGAGTAAATCATTGGGTAACTCTTTTCTTCCGAGACAATTGTTTGCCGGAGAACATGCCTTGCTTGAAAAAGGATTCGGCCCGATGACGGTGCGTTTCTTCATGCTGCAATCGCATTACTCGAGCACACTTGATTTTTCAAATGAAGCTTTAAACGCTGCTGAAAAAGGATTCCGAAAATTATCCAATGCGCTGGGCACGGTAAAGAAACTTGAATATACCGGAGGATCGGATAACACAGAACTGCGCGATGATCTTCTTAAAATGGTTGATGCATGCTATAGCAACATGAGCGATGATTTCAACACCGCTAAAACACTGGCGGCACTGTTTGAAATGTCGGCACGCATTAACGATTTTAAATCGGGTAATCTTTCGTTGAAGAACATCAGTGAAGAAACGTTTAACACGTTTAAGAATGCATATATACAGTTTATGGAAGATGTACTCGGCCTTCGTGAAGAAGAAGAACACAACCATGAATTATTAAGTGGTGTTATCAACGTATTGATCGATCTTCGTAAAAAAGCAAGAGTAGACAAGAACTATGCACTCTCCGATAAAATCCGTGATGACCTGAAACAACTTGGTGTACAACTGAAGGATGGTAAAGACGGAGAGATAAACTTTACAATTGAATAACGAATACTTCGTATATACTTCATTCGGCAACTTTTCTCAATGAAAAACAGTTTGGATGAAGTATATAGGTATACGATAAAAAAGAAATGCTTCGCAAAATTTTCATATTGCCCATTCGCTTTTACCAGCTTAGCATTTCACCGTTGTTAGGATCGAACTGCAGGCACACTCCCTCCTGCTCGCAATATACCATCGAAGCCATTCAGGAATGGGGCGTGATAAAAGGCATCTGGCTTGGCATGAAACGAATTGCACGGTGCCATCCGTGGGGAACACATGGTTACGATCCCGTGCCTAAGAACACACAGGACCACATCACCGATCATCATCAAAATCCCCCAAGTAAACAGAAATAACAAGTAGCATTTAGCAAGGAAAGATTTACATTTAGTTAAATCTTAATCTTTTCTATGCCCAAATTTCAAATTAAAGAGACATCAAAATCATATGATGTCTGCATTGTTGGTTCTGGAGCTGGTGGTGGAATGGCTGCGTATACTTTGGCTAATGCCGGAGTAAAAGTAGTATTGATCGAAGCAGGACCTATGTACGATCCTGCTAAAAATGTAATGCAGTTAAAATGGCCGTGGGAGTCACCACGAAGAGGCGCGTCTACATACTATCGCGGCTTCGGAGATTTTGATGCGGCCTATGGCAGCTGGGAACTCGAAGGCGAACCGTATACGCACAAAGACGGCACACAATTCGACTGGTTCCGTTCGCGTATGGTGGGTGGTCGCACCAATCACTGGGGACGAATTTCATTACGCTTTGGTCCGAAAGATTTTAAACACAAAAGTGTTGACGGACTTGGCGATGACTGGCCGATCAGTTACGATGATGTAGCACCTTACTACGATAAAGTCGATCAGCTCATTGGTGTGTTCGGGTCGAAAGAAAATTTACAGAACGAACCCGATGGTATATTTCTGCCTCCGCCTAAACCGCGCCTGCACGAAATGTTTATCAAGGATGCCGCTACATCTATAGGTGTACCCGTAATTCCTTCGCGACTATCTATACTCACACGCCCGCTGCCGGGTAATAAAGATCGTGGTGCTTGCTTCTTCTGTTCGCAATGTAATCGCGGTTGTACAGTATATGGAGACTTCTCATCATCTTCTGTTCTTGTAAAACCTGCTATAGCAACCGGCAACGTTGATATTATACCAAACGCCATGGCGCGCGAAGTAATAACCAACGATGAAGGTATAGCAACCGGAGTTTCGTTTGTAAATAAAGATGACCAGCAGGAATATACTGTTAAAGCGAAGATTGTTATACTGGCTGCGAGTGCGTGCGAATCGGCACGTTTGTTACTAAACTCCAAATCATCGCGCAATCCCAACGGACTGGCTAACAGCAGCAACGTGGTGGGTAAATATCTGCATGACTCTACCGGTTCCGCGATGGGTGGCTTCCTTCCGAAACTCGTAGGACGCAAGCGCTATAACGAAGATGGTGTAGGCGGTATGCACGTATATACTCCGTGGTGGCTCGATAACAAAAAGCTAGACTTTGCACGCGGTTATCATATTGAATACTGGGGTGGTATGGATATGCCAAGCTATGGTTTTGGTTTTGGTATGGACAGCGTGAATGGTAAATATGCCGGCCGCGATGGAAAGAAAAAACAAGCGGGTGGATATGGCGCTGCATTGAAAGATGACTATCGCTATTTCTACGGAGCAACCTTTGGTATGGCTGGCCGTGGTGAAGCGATTGCACGTGAAGATAATTATTGCGAGATCGACCCGACTGTTGTCGATAAATATGGTATACCGGTGTTACGCTTCCACTATAAATGGAGCGACCAGGAGATCAAGCAGGCCAAGCACATGCAGGAGACTTTCGAAGAGATCATTCATAAAATGGGAGCTGAAATAACGTGGGGTAAAGCCGGTGCTGAAAGTAATTATGGACTTGAAGCTCCGGGACGCATAATCCACGAAGTAGGTACCACCCGTATGGGAGATGATCCGAAAAAATCAGTAGTCAATAAATACAACCAGGCACACGAGGTTAAAAATTTATTCGTTGTGGATGGAGGTCCTTTTGTATCGCAGGCAGATAAAAATCCTACGTGGACTATTCTCGCACTCTCCATGCGAGCCTCGGAGTATATTATTGAGGAAATGAAAAAACAAAATCTCTAAAATCAATTAAGGGTTTCTTACAGGATATCTGTCTTATACCTATAGAACACCCGTAACCGAACTATGTAGTTATGGATAGAAGAAAATATTTAAAAACACTTGCCGTTAGTACCGCTGGCGCGGGTTTACTTTTTCAGGCATGCGATAACGAGACGAAGAAGGAAGTGGTAGAAGCCCCGAAGGGTTTAACCATTGATCGTTATGCCGCTGAGCAAATACGCGAACAAAAGCTCACAGCCGAAACGTTCTTCGATGCTCATGAAAAAAATACGATCACTGTTCTCGCCGACATCATCATTCCGAAAGACGAAGTATCCGGCAGCGCATCCGAAGCAGGTGTTCCCGACTTCATCGAGTTTATTGTAAAGGATAAACCTGAATACCAGAT
>DJFR01000177.1:25665-27392 GCA_002432545.1 Flammeovirgaceae bacterium UBA5867
AACAACAAATTGAAATTGTAGATGATATAGCGTATCCTGAACAAGCTAAACCTGAATTGAAACAAGGTGTAGCGTTCTTCAACACAATGCGCGACTTGACAGCGTGTGGATTTTTTACCAGCAAGATCGGAGTAAAAGACCTGGGCTATGTTGGTAACAGACCGAACCAGTGGGATGGCGTGCCGCAGGATGTACTGGACCACTATGGTTTAAAGTATGACGACCGCACACTGGAGATCTGTGTGAAATTTGATAATGCGTAATTACGGCAGGCTTCGCTATCTATAGTGAAGCCTGCTTCATAAATAGCCGGTGCTATCGATATATAGTCAGATATATTCTTTTAACCCAAATCCAACAGACGAGATGCCACTGAAAAAATCAACGCCTCCGACCACCAACGAATCCCGGAGAAATTTCATTAAGAATGCAGGAATGACTGCCGCTGCATTTACCATTCTGCCACGCTTTGTATTGGGCGGCAAAGGTTATCGCGCACCCAGCGATAAACTATATGTTGCCGGTATAGGTGTAGGCGGTAAAGGTGAAAGCGATATAGCGAGCTTTGCTAAAAGCGGTAAAGCAGAAATTGCATACCTGTGCGATGTAGATACACGCAGGGCTGCCAAATCCGTTGCTGCATTTCCAAAAGCAAAATTCTATAAAGACTATCGCATCATGCTCGACAAAGAGCATAAACATATTGATGCTGTATCGGTTTCCACACCGGACCATAACCACGCAGTGCAGGCACTCGCGGCTATGCAACTTGGTAAACATGTATATGTACAGAAGCCATTAACGCACGATATATATGAAGCCCGTGCACTCACCGAAGCGGCCAAGAAATATAAAGTAGTTACACAAATGGGTAACCAGGGCGCTTCGGGTGACGATGTTCGTCAATTGATGGAATGGTATAATGCAGGTTTACTCGGTGATGTGCATACAGTATATTGCTGGACAAACCGCCCGGTATGGCCACAAGGTATCAGCTGGCCTGCACAAAAAACAGAAGTACCTAAAGAGCTCGACTGGAATCTGTGGCTTGGTACAGCACCACAAAAAGATTATGTAGATAAGTTGGTGCCGTTCAATTGGCGTGGCTGGTGGGACTATGGAACCGGTGCGTTGGGAGATATGGGATGTCACATCATTGAACCTCCGTTCCGTGTGTTAGGCCTGCAATATCCTACCGATGTAACTGCGAGTGTTGGCAGTGTATATGTAGATGAATTCAAGCGTGGTTATTTCCCCGAGAGCTGCCCTCCCTCCTCGTATATAGTTCTCACGTTCCCGTCACGCAACGGCAAGCCCCCTGTAAAACTTCACTGGATGGATGGCGGTATACAACCGGAAAGACCGGAAGAGCTTGGCCCGAATGAGCGCATGGGCGATGGTGGCAACGGTGCTATATTTGTAGGTACGAAAGGAAAGATGATGTGTGGAACCTATGGTATGTATCCTTCACTGATACCAACGTCACGAAACAAAGAAGTAAATACACCAAAAACAATTAAGCGTGTACCGGGTGGCGCAGAAGGTCACTATGCACAATGGGTAGAAGCTTGCCAGGCAGGTTATGGAAAGATGGAAGTAAGTTCACCATTTGAAATTGCCGGCCCGCTTACCGAAACTGTATTGATGGGTAATCTGGCGATACGCAGTTATGATGTTCGCATTCCGAAGAAAGACAACGCTGAACAGTTCGATTTCCCCGGACGTAA
>DJFR01000177.1:27549-34598 GCA_002432545.1 Flammeovirgaceae bacterium UBA5867
TGTCTCTTAACAGCTTCGTTTACATTCTCCGCGTTCAAAGTATATTCACGCGTAGCGTATGTCAAACGGAGCGGAATACCACGACCTTCCACCGCTGCCGGTGCAGGAGACAATAATGGATAGCCCAATCGTCTCCACTCAGACCATGGTTCATGTCCTACAGCATAAAGTGAAATCCACTTTTGCTCGCCTATAGATTTCTTATAGTTACCGGCATCGAATTGTACACCTGCCTGGCCGATGTAATCGCTGATCACATCTTCATCTGTTATACCATAGTAATTCAAGGATGCTTCAATAGCAGCGTTATAGAGTTCTTCTGCATCGCCACTGGCCCAGCCTCTCGCGGCAGCTTCTGCCTGAATGAACAATACTTCGCTATAGCTCAGAATAATAATAGCAGCCGCAGGAGTTTCTTTCCAGTAGTCACCCAGAAATGATATGGAAGCATTGGTAGTAGCACCGGCCTGCGCCTGTGTAACACCATATAGCTCGCCTACATATTCAGGCGTGCCGGCTTCCACCGAGTTTTCTGTCGGGTTTGCATATATACCCAGTCGCGGATCGCTGACACCTTTCATGAAGTTAACCAGTATGTTACTGATCGCATAGTCCGTACGATTGGACACATGGAAATGCGAGTATATAGGATTGGAATTAACCGAAGCCGTGAGATACTTAAATACAGCACTCTCATCGTTGCTGGTAAATACACCTCCGGCCAATGCCGAAGTTATAGCATCTTTCGCCAGATCAGGGTTTGCTTCCGACATTCGTATACCTACCCGTAACAACAGTGAGTTGGCGAATTTCTTCCAGAGGTCCATATCACCACCATAAATAACATCACCTTCTACACCGGCAGCACCGGGTTCGATTTGTGCAGCNNTAGGCCGGTGAAAGATTACCCATACCAAGCAATGCATCTTTGTAGGGTATATCTCCCCAGGTATCGGTCAGGATCTGAAAATTATAGGCTTTCAGTATACGTGCAACCGCCAGCTGGTTATTATTGGAACCTGAACTTAATACTTCGGCTGAAGCTGCTGTTGATTCATCTGTGTTCAGCTCAATGATCTCCTGCAAGTCTGCGAGAGGTCCCTGGTAGAAACCATCAAACGAAGCCTGTTCGGTTTCATAGCGCGAAGTATTGGTATACTGTGTCTCCGCAAACAACTGTGCATACAGGTTGGTAGTAAAGTATGATTGTTGCGCTAATGTATTACGTTGCGCCTGCGTTAATAAGTATGAAGTAGGTACAACAACAGGATCGTTCGGGTTTGTATTGATCTCTTCGAAATCGCCCGTACACCCGATCATCAGTGCCGCGGTAATTGCGGCAGCCACCTTGGTTTTATATCTTCTGTAGTTTTTCATTTCGATAATTTTTTAATGGCAGGATACTATAATTTCAAATTCAGGTTAAAGCCGATTACCCGTGTGCTCGGGTGCTGACCGTTTTCATAACCCTGAATAGATCCTGATCCCAATGCTGTTTCCGGATCGATGTTCGGTGTGTTCTTATGAAGTATAGCAAGGTTTCTTCCATATATACCAACCGATATACCGGTGAATGGAGTTTTGGAAGTTATTGTACCGGGAAGTGAATATGTCAATTTTGCTTCACGCAGTTTAACAAAGCTTGCATCGTATAGATAGTTCTCACGAATGGTTGACTGGTTCGCGAAGTAATCAACCGCTTCTACATAGTCATCGAATGTTTCGCCAGCCGCGGTAACACCGGTTACGTGCACACCTCCGCCTTCAGCAACCGGATCTCTTTTCGGATTTCCTTTATCGTTCAATCCGGCAGTAACATCCAGCAGACCCGAGTATTGTCCATAACGGTTCGTTGTAGAGTATACATTACCGCCATGTCTTATATCGATCGTAGCACCAAGACTAAATCCTTTATAGGTGAACGTGTTGGTAACACCACCGGTCCAGTCCGGTAAGTAACTTCCAAATACCTGGTTCGGATTCTGCACAAACGCACCGGCCGGTGTAACAACTTTATTACCATTATCATCATAGGTATACCCGATGAGTACAAATGTACCGTAAGGCTCGCCTACCCGTGCATTGGTAGTAACGCTATAGCTGTTGATGATGAGGTTATTCAATTCACCATAAAGCTTTTCAACTTTGTTACGGTTACGTGCCCAGTTGGCTGTAATGTCCCAACTGAATCCGGAAGCAGATTTAATCGGTGTACCGTATAGCATTACTTCAACACCTTTGTTCGATAACTCTCCCGCATTTACCCATGCAGAAGAATAACGGCTCGCTGCCGATACATCGAGGTTGATGATCTGATCGGTAGTTTTTATATCGTAGTATGTGAAATCAAAGCCTACACGATTTTGTAAGAAACTCATCTCCACACCAAACTCAACTGTAGTAGAGAGCTCGGCTTTCAGATCCGGGTTGTTCAATGCGTTGGCTACCGAGTATGTTGGATAAGAACCGAAAGCAGTTTCTCCGGTATAGGTTGTTGCTATACGGTATGGATCGGTATCATTACCAACCTGTGCCCAGCTTGCACGCAACTTTCCTAATGAAATAATATCCTGTGCAGGCAGCAGTTCAGAGAACACCAGTGTACCCGTTACCGATGGATAGGTATAGGCCCAGTTCTTTTTCGGTAACACCGATGACCAGTCGTTACGAATAGTCGCATCGAGATAAGCTAATCCTTTGTAACCCAAACTTACCTGTCCATATACCGACTGTACTTCTTTCTCCTGGTATACATCATTGATGATCGGTCTGTCAACCGAAGCATTCAGGTTAAAATAGTTAGGTGAACTTAACCCTCCCGATGTACGACCGTAATTGATATAGTATTTACGTTTCCGTACGTTGGTTGCCGCGAGTATATTCAGCGAAAAGTCTTTCGATAAATCTTTGCTGTAGGTCAGGTGAAGTTCGAAGTTATTATCGCGTACTTCACGCACATCTTCATCGTAGTACGGCTGATCAAGTGAACCGGTAGCTTGTCTGCGTTCTCTGCGATCGGTATAGAAATCCGTACGCGCCCATCCTTGTACATTCAGTCCTTTCGCGATCTCGTACTTCAACGATATATCTCCGAATACACGTTCACGTGCCTGGTTTGTCGGACTTTCATATACCTCCCAGAAAGGGTTGTTCCAATAGAGCGGGTGCATGTTGGTAGGACTGCTGATATTCCAGCTGCGTTGTTCGCCCGTTGGTGTTTTATAGCGTCTCAACTTGTCCATGTCAAGCTGGCGTTGAAACCACTGGTTAAAACTGGTTGAGTTGTTGGTATTACCCATCGCATCCGAATAACCGGATGTAGGTATACCGGTATGCAGAAAATGTGCATAGTTAACGTGTGTTGATATCGTTAACTTTTTTGTGAGGTTGCTGGTAAGATTAACCGAGATGTTATTCTTCTTCAACTCGTCATTTGGAAAAGTACCCGTTGCATTATAGTTGGTATACCCGATACGGAAGCTGGTTTGATCACTGCCTCCGCTTAATGCTATACTGTTGTTTAGCGCTACACCGGTTTCATAAAAATCTTTTACGTTATCAGCATGTGGTGAGAATGGCGTTAATTTACCATAGTCCGGATCATCCGGAAACCACGAGAACCATTCGCGAACCATTTGGCCGTCCATGCGAGGTCCCCAACTTTCATCGGCAGCATAGTTTACAATAGGCTGTCCGTTGTAAGTTTCGAATTCCTGCTCATACCCACCACCGTATTCATTCTGATAGTTGGGCAGAACAGCAACTTTACTGATCTCTACGCTGGAGCTGATGTCTACTCCTATACCTCTTCTCCCCTTACCGCTTTTGGTTGTTATCATGATAACACCGTTGGCAGCACGCGAACCGTATAGCGCAGCAGCGTTGGCTCCTTTCAGTACCGTGACCGATGCTATATCATTCGGGTTTATATCGGCAACAGCATCACCGAAATCTGTACCCCCTGCACCGGCTTCCGGAGCACTTCCACCGGATGACTTGGGAGCACCGTTGAAGTTTGAGTTATCAATAGGCGTACCATCCACTACATATAGCGGACGGTTATCTCCTGTAATGGATTTTATACCCCGGATAATAATCTGTGTACTTCCTCCTATAGCACCGGGCGAACCATTCACGGCTATACCAGCGATCTTTCCGGATAAAGAGTTTACAAAGTTGTTGGTCTTTACATCCGACACAGCAGAGCCATCTACTTGTTGAACGGAATAGCCGAGCGATTTTTTCTCGCGCGGAATATTCAACGCTGTAACGACTACTTCACTGAGTTGCTGTATATCCTGACTGAGCTGAACATCAACGGAAGAGCGATCCCCAATTTCCACTTCCTGTGTTCGAAGGCCGATGAATGAGAAGACAAGGACGGAGCCTTCTGGCGGGACTGATAATGTATACTTACCTTCTGCATCTGATACGGTACCAATCGTGGTACCTTTTACGAGTACGTTTACTCCTGGCAGGCCCGAACCGTCTTCGGCCGAGGTAAGTTTTCCTGCGATCGTTCGGTTTTGTGCACGCACTTCAAAGCATAGAAATGCGAGCGCAACCCCTAGGATTACTAGTAGTTGTTTCTTCATATAGTTTTTGTTTAGGTTAAACCAAGCTACCAGCAAAATTTTATACTTCAAAATACAAATACCACCAAAGAGGGTATTGATTATTACAAAAACTCAAAATAATCACCCGTTTTACGTCACTAAATCGTTTGTTGAAGTTTTTTATTTTTTTTAAACATTTCCTAATTGTGCGTTCAAACACCCGGGTTTGTAAATTCCTGACACTGGTGCGTTTTTAGCGGATAGTGCCTATCTTAGATGAAATTTACCTTCCATGAATAGACTTTTACTCTTACTTTTTTTATTGGCGTCTACTTTTTGCCATGCTCAGCTAAGCGTTCTGAAGGACATCAATCAGGCGGCAGACCCAAACAGGTCAGGTATAGATGCGTATAGTATAACACCGCTTAATGGTGTAGTTATGTTCAACGGTCGCTCTGGGGCAGGACAAGAACTCTGGAAAAGCGATGGAACAGAAGCCGGAACGGTGCTGGTAAAGGATATAAATCCCGGCAGCAGTTCATCAAGTCCCTTCAGTCTCATCAAACTAAATGGTATACTATATTTCCTCGCGAATAACGGTACCGAAGGTGTAGAGCTCTGGAAAAGCGATGGAACGGAAGCAGGAACGGTGCTGGTAAAAGATATTCAGGCCGGATCGGGTTCAGCCACTATATCCAATATGATTGCTGCCGATGATATACTCTTTTTTACCATTACCGATGGCTCAAATTTCCTGGATCTCTGGAAGAGCGATGGAACCGATGCAGGAACCGTGCTGCTCCGGAACAACATCATCAGCACAAGCGCCAGCCCGTATTTCGGCCATGTAAATGAAACACTATATTTCACAGGCAGCAATGCCGCCAATGGAGTTGAGCTTTGGAAAAGTGACGGAACATCTGCCGGCACGGTACTCGTAAAAGATATAAATACAGGCGCGGGCTCATCATCCCCCAGCAGACTTTGTGCGGTTGGAAATATACTATATTTCAACGCTACCGATGGCACTAACGGATATGAACTCTGGAAAAGCGATGGAACTGATGCCGGCACGCAGCTGGTAAAAGATATTCAGCCGGGCTCTGACGGATCATTACCTGATTTACTCACCAATGTAAATGGCACGCTATACTTTACTGCGTCCGATGGCACCATAGTCAATGGTCTATGGACAAGCGATGGAACAGAAGCCGGAACTACATTTGTTAAAAACCTGGGCGAATTCAGTATCATTGAAAATACAACCGCAGTAGGAAGTGTACTATATTTCACTGCCAATACATCCGAACTCTGGAAGAGTGATGGAACCGCTGCCGGCACAGTTACTTATAAAAATATAGGCAGCTATGCAGCTGACTTCACAAACATGAATGGTACGCTATATTTTGTAGCACCCAAAGATCTCACCGCAGGCAGCAGTCTTCAGATATGGAAAAGTGATGGAACAGAACCCGGCACCGTGTTGGTTACAGATATAGCAAAAGGGACTACCCCGGGCACACGTCCACCGAATGATCTTACACCTCTGAATACAACGCTATATTTTGTTGCAGATGACGGCACCAGCGGAAATGAATTATGGACCACCGATGGAACACTTGCAGGCACTGAACGCATTACAAATATACCGGTAACCAATGCCGGTTCTAATCCGGGACATTTTGAATCACTCAACAACGCCCTATATTTCTCGGCCTATGATATCAACAACGGGCAGGAACTTTGGAAGAGTGATGGCACCAGTGCAGGGACTGCGTTACTGAAAGAAATCTGGTTTAATGCGGATAGTTCGTCTAATCCTTCATACCTGAGACGTATAGGAGACCTTATATACTTTACAGCAAGGGATATGAGTAAAGAGCCTATACGCTTGTGGAAAACAGATGGAACAACAGCGGGCACGATCGAGCTCGGTGCAAAGCCTTCGGATGGTTCTGAAATTACAGGAGTCGGTAATGTTGCCTTTTTCCCAGGGTATGAAGCCAATAATGTTGCGATAGAACTATATAAGAGTGATGGCACCGTGACAGGAACCAAGCGTGTTGCAAATATAGGGGGCTCCATCAGCGCCAATCCTGCTTCACTGACAACCTTCAATGACAAACTATATTTTATTGCCAATGATGCCGGCACTGCTGGTTTATGGACCAGTGATGGAGGTGAACTGAATGCAGGTACCAATGCCGTAAAAACGTTTACCTTTCTGAAAGGACTAAAAAACAAAAACGGAGCACTATATTTCTTTGCAGATGATGGTACACACGGACTTGAACTATGGAAAAGCGATGGCACAGATGCAGGAACTGTATTGGTGAAAGACATTAACCCCAATGCTGCCGGAGGTTTTGTAAGTACGGATATACTCCAGTTTGAAGAAGTAGACGGTGTGGGATACT
Organism: Flammeovirgaceae bacterium UBA5867; assembly: GCA_002432545.1. GTDB lineage: Bacteria > Bacteroidota > Bacteroidia > Cytophagales > Cyclobacteriaceae > Ohtaekwangia. The sequence continues at coordinate 34,523 of DJFR01000177.1, forward strand.
TTGTTGTGAACGATGGTGCGAGCGGAAAAGAACTGTGGCGCACCGATGGAACTGCTGCTAACACCAACATGGTGCT
>DJFR01000177.1:34627-44574 GCA_002432545.1 Flammeovirgaceae bacterium UBA5867
ACAATGGTATCCGATTTAAATACGGGATCATCGAGCGCTGCTCCGGCTAACCTCATTGCCGTAAACAATTTCCTATATTTCACTGCATTTGATGGCAGTATACGTACCCTCTGGAAAACCAATGGCCCGACATGCAGCACGATAAAAGTTACCAATAATACTACTGTAACAGCAGGTGGTATATCTGGCGATATAATTGCTATTGGCGAAAAGATATATCTAACCGGGTATGCGGCCGGAGTTGGTGACGAGATTTTTGTACATGATACATCAACAGATTTACCCTTGCCTGCCGGATGCCGCCTGGAGCAAACTATAACTTTCAATCCGCTTCCTGCAAAAACATATGGCGATGCTCCGTTTACGCTAACCGCTACCAGCGATGCAGGCTTGCCAATTACGTATCAAAGTTCTGATCCAAGTATAGCTTCGGTAAGCGGCAACACCGTAACGATACACAAGGCGGGTACCATTATGATCGAAGCGAGCCAGGCAGGTAATGGTACCTATGATGCTGCCGATCCGGTGGAAGTTGTACTGCTCATTAACAAGGCTGATCAAACCATTACCTTCCCTGCTATAGCGGATAAGACTTTGGGTGATGCTCCGTTTACATTGCCAGGTTCAAGCACATCCGGACTTGCGTTATCATACCAGACAACAACACCTGCTAAAATCAGTATAGCAGGCAACCAGGTTACACTTACAGAAGCGGGTACCGCTACCGTTGTGGCCAATCAGCCGGGCAATGAAAATTATAATCCTTCGGCCGTAGCGGAGCAAAGTTTCTGTGTTAATCCGCTGAAGCCTACCGTTACCCTGTCTCAAACCTCTAATGCAGCATTGCTTACGTCTAGCAGTGCTACCGGCAACCAATGGTTCAAGAATGGAGTAAAGATTACCGATGAAAAAGGTGTTACGCTCACAACTTCGGAGAGTGCTGTTTATACCGTGCAGGTTACAATTAACGGATGTACCAGTGCTATATCAGACAATGTTGATGTTGTAATCACCGATATCGAAACGAATGCAGGCCAAAAGTTAACGGCATACCCAAACCCTGTTTCTGATAAGCTGACGATTATGCTTCCGGGCACAGGTAAGAAAGATATAGCCATTACTTCAGCTCACGGCAAGGAAGGAGCCCGCTATAGCACGCTTGAGTCTTCTTTGGAACTATATATAGCCGATTACGCGGCTGGTGTGTATACGTTGAGTGTGAAGACTAATGGTGGGGTGGCTTATTTGAAGTTTGTGAAGAAGTAGGAAGGCAGGAGTAAGAAGTAAGAAGTAAGAAGTAAGAAGTAAGAAGTAAAATGGCTGCTATATTTTGTTTGCGCAAAATATAGCAGCCATTTTAGTTATTGAGGATACGACACCTATATATAACCTCATTCAGAAAAGGGTTATTGAAGGATCTTGGTATTATATATTCTTCCTGATTTTTTCGGCTACTTCTGCGAGGGCCTCTTTGGAGGGAGACAGTTTGGCGCGTGTAAAGTTTACATCGTCTGCTGAATTCATAGGAACGATGTGTACATGGGTGTGCGGCACTTCCAAACCTATAACTGAAACACCAATGCGTTTGCAGGGTACTGCTTTCTCAACGGCTTTGGCAACCTTTTTAGCGAACACCATCAAACCCGCCAGCCCATCATCTTCCAGGTTAAATATATAGTCTACTTCCTGTTTGGGCACAACCAATGTATGCCCTAACACAAGCGGACTTATATCCAGAAAAGCGATATAGCGATCGTCTTCTGCAATGATATACCCTGGTATTTCACGGTTGATGATGCGGGTGAAGATGGAAGCCATGAGGTGTATAGATTTATCGAATTACGTACACTTTACCTGAAACAAATCAGGCTGTAATATTTACAACTTCAAATTCAATTTCACCGGCAGGTGTTGTGATCTTGGCAACCTCACCTTTCTTTTTACCAAGCAAACCTTTTCCTATAGGCGACATCGTAGAAATTTTTCCCGCCTTCAAATCTGCTTCTTCTTCCGATACCAATGTATAGGTGACAGAAGCTCCATTCTTTTTATTCTTGATGGTAACTTTTGAAAGTATAGATACTTTGGATGTATCAATATTATTTTCATCGAGCAGACGAGCATTGCTTACGAGATCTTCAAGCTGAGCAATTTTAGCTTCGAGCAAGCCCTGTGCATCTTTAGCGGCATCATACTCCGCATTTTCACTGAGATCACCTTTATCACGCGCTTCCGCTATCTGGCGTGCTATATCTGCACGACCTTTAGATTTCAGTTCGCTCAACTCGCTGCGTAGTTTATCTAAACCTTCTTTTGTATAGTATGAAACTTTTTTGCTCATAGCTTAACGTGATTCGTTACTTAGTTTATTTTGTTCTTGCCATCAAAAAAAAGAAACAACGGCCCCGTCTCCGGGACCGTTGCTGCTGTAAAGGTAACAATTTTGTTTTTATCTCACAAAATCAGGAGCCAACAAGCTCCGGCAGATTGGTTTTAATCTGCTCCAGTATCTCTTCATCAAAGCGGGCAAGGTATAATGTTTTTACCCTTGAAAGCTGTTCAACTGTAAGACCTTTTGCTCCGCGCAGATCTGCTTTATAAAGACTTGCGTTCTCGAAGTCTGCTCCCATCAGGTAACAGTTCTGCAAGTTCGCCTCCATTAAAAATGCATTATTAAAATTAGCTTTGATCAGAAATGCATTTTCAAATTGTGACTTGATCAGAAATGCATCTTTGAAATTTGCTCCACTCGCATACGCTCCTTTTAAATTCGCCTGGTTAAGATTTGAATTTTCAAAATTAGTCTGGTTAAGGCGTGCATTCTCGAGGTTGGACTCAATCAATGTTGACTGCGATATATTTGCTGAGTTCATATTGGAAGAAGCCAGGTTAACATAGTTGAGGTTTGTTCGCGGCAGGTAACAGTTCACCAGGTTTATCTCGTGAATCTTATGGCGATTTAAACGCTTTATATTACCCACTGTACGAAACGCAGCTTCTTCAGACTCCCACAAACGGAAGTCATCGATCTCATCTTTATAGGTACGTATACGTTGTCGTATCTCCCCATTCTGATTCAACCAGAAAATCAGGATACCGATTACAGCAATATCGAAAATCATTCCGTGTGCTTCCGCCAGAATCTGCGGCACGAACGAATCAAACTCATGCAGATAATACTTTGTACTAAGCCCCAGTACTATAATGGTAACGAATATTAATACCAGCGAAGATGTCAGTAAAGGTTTCTCTATAATCGAGTTAAAAAACTCATTTACATCCTTCATCCGCTTTTCTAAAAAACGCATGGCTTAGCTCTGATTGGTTTATTTAATATTAATGATAAAAAAATTAATGCGCTAATCCGAGCGCTTCGATTTTCTGTATCAAAGCTACATTAATTTTCACGTGCGACTCAAACGTCCAGCCTGCAATATGCGGGGTGAATATTACATTCGTTTTTTCCGTCAGGGCATCGAATGCCTCCTTCTGTGCCGGTGAAAAGGTGTTCAACTTTTCATTTTCCAAAACATCCAGTACTGCACCACGCACCAGGTTACTTTGTATGGCTTTTGCCGCATCGGTTAGTGATACAATCTCTCCACGTGCGGTATTAACAAGTATAATTTTCTTCTTGAAACGGTGGAGATATGAAAGATCCACCATCTTCTTTGTCTCTTGTGTCAACGGTATATGCAGACTCAGAATGTCGGCTTCAGCAAACAGTTCTTCCATCGAAGCTTCTTTACCATACTGATCGCCATAGCCCGTTTTATACTTATCGTATGCTAAAACATTACATCCGAAGCCCGAAATTCGTTTAGCAAAAGATTGTCCCATGTTGCCATAACCAACAATACCAACCGTCTTGCCCATCAGTTCTTCACCACGGTTTCCTTCGCGTTCCCAAATACGATTACGCACTTCAGTGTTTGCACGGGGTATATTACGCATCAGACTTAGCAACGCACCTACGGTATACTCTCCTACCGCATCGCGGTTCCCTTCGGATGCATGCAGTACCGCTATACCTTTTTCCGACAAGTAATCAAGATCCAAATTATCAAGACCGGCACCGGCACGACCTATAAATTTTACGGTGGGGTTTTCTCCAAGAAGATCGCGATCTATACTTGTTTTACTTCGTACGATCAATCCATCAAAGCCCTGATGTTTTATTTTTATTTCATCGCGTGTAATAGTCGGCATAGATACTGCCTCCCAGCCTATCTCCTTCAACATCGGGAAGATACTTTCGTGCATGGGATCAATGATTAAACATTTCGGAAGAGCCATCAGAGAAATCAGAGAATAAGGTGAACTGTAAAAAAATATAGTGTAAGCCCGAGCAGGTCGTTGGTTGTTGTGATAAAAGGACCTGCTGCAAGCGCGGGATTAAAACCAAATCGATTCAGTATTAGCGGTGTTATCGTTCCTATAAAAGATGCAAACACAATAACACTGAACAAGGCTATAGATACAACGAGTGACAATGTATACTCCTGGAACAAGACTACATTTGCTCCATATACCAGTATAGATAAAACCAGGCCATTAAGTATAGCAACAAAAAATACTTTAATGAGACGCTTCCATAAACCTTCGTCAACAAAATCAGGGTTCGCGAGACTTTGTACAATAAGTGATGATGATTGTATACCTACATTTCCACCCGTTGCCTGTATGAGTGGCGTAAAGAATGCTATAGCCGTAACACGTGCGAGTTCTGCTTCAAACAGTCCCATAAACTTGGCGTTCATCAAGCCACCCAATATACCGATCAGCAACCAGGGTAAGCGGGCACGCGTGTTGCGCCAGATGCTGTCATCTTCTTCAACATTCTCGCTGATACCGGCCATCATCTGTCGTTCTTCTTCAGCCTGTTCGGTAATTACATCTACAATATCATCGATGGTGATGCGCCCCACCAGGTAGCCCTGCACATTTACTACCGGCACCGACACGAGTTCATACTTCTTCATGACCTCGGCTACTTCCCAGTCTTCCATATAGGTTTCGACAGACACTATATCTTTCTCATATATATCAGCAACCCGTTTGCGTGCATCCGAGATAATCAGATCCTGTAACGACAATCGCCCCAACAACTTGTCACGATCGTCCACAACATATACCTGGTAAAACTTCGATACATTCTCTGCCTGCTTGCGTATCTCGTCTACACATTGCACTACCGTCCAGTTGATGCGTGCACGTATCAGTTCTTTCGCCATCAAACCACCGGCTACATTTTCTTCGTAGCGCAGCAGTTCCGTTACTTGTCCACGTAATACAGGTTCAAGTCCTACAAATACTTCTTCACGCACCTTTACCGGCAGCTCATGAAGTATATCTGCCGTATCATCGGATAACAGCTGATTCAGCAGTATAGCGATAGCTTCGGGATCACAGATCTTGAGATATTTTTTACGTGTCTCCGAATCAAGATCACGAATAATTTCAGATTGTATTTCGATCGAAAGTAACTCCATGAAGTACTTCGATTCTTCAGGTGTAAATTCATACAACAGCGCTGTTATATCAGCAGCCTTTACATCGAGCAATGTATTACGAATGAAAGCTTCGTCACGTTCATCCAGAGCTTGCTGAAAGCGATCGCGAAATTCTTTGGTTAACTCAAACTCCAGTGCTTCCTGTTCCACGGCTCTGTTCAATTAATTGTGTGAGGTGAACAAACTCCTCCACGGAAAGCTGCTCAGCCCGCTTGTCGAGCAGTTTAAGGGACGAAATTTCGGCAGGCAAAATTAGAGGTTTTAGAGCGTTGCGCAAGGTCTTCCTCCGATTGTTGAATCCCTGCTTTACCACCTTTACAAAAAGCTGTTCATCACAAGCAAGCTTCACGGTTTGATTGCGCTCAAGTCGTATCACTGCCGACATTACTTTAGGCGGTGGTGTAAATGCTCCGGGTGGCACCTTGAATAAATACTGAACATTATAGTAAGCCTGTAGCAACACACTTAATATACCATAGGTTTTACTACCGGGTTTCTCGGCAATGCGATCAGCAACTTCTTTCTGCAGCATACATACTACCTGGTCAACCTGGTCGCGATGTTCGAGCACCTTGAAAAATATCTGTGATGAAATGTTATAGGGAAAGTTACCGATGATGGAGAATGTCTCCCCGAATACTTTCTTCAATTCCATCTGCAGAAAATCTCCCTCCACTATATTTTCACCCAGGGCCGCATAGTGTTTATGCAGATACTTTACCGAGTCGCGGTCGATCTCGATCAGCTTCAGATTCAGTTTATCATTGGTGACAAGGTATTGTGTAAGTACGCCCATACCCGGACCAATCTCCAGCACTGGGTTAGCACCTTCCTTTACTTTAAGCGACTCAACAATTTTACGTGCCGTATTCTGATCGTGAAGAAAATGTTGTCCCAGCGACTTCTTCGGCCTTACCTTATCAAATGATTTTTTTTCCATGAAGGGTTAAAAGTACGAATAGTTGGGAAGACGCGAAGTCAGGAAGTCCGAAAGACGGAAAGTCCGGAAGACAGAAGCGAGAAAATTAAGAAGCCCGGAGTAAGAAGCGAGGCGCATTGACCAACGCTCATGGATATACTTTAAAAGTAAGCATTACTTAATTACATTCACCAAACATATACCTCTGTCTTTATATTCTTACTTCTTACTCCTGGCTTCTTACTTCCATACCGGTCTTCCGACTTCCGGACTTTCCGACTTTCCGACTTTCCCCACTTTCGGACTTTCCACCAATATTTACTAAATCGCAAAGAATTCATTTTGTTTTTACATGACTCAAGCACAGAAACCCCGCATTGGTATTACTCTTGGTGACCTGAATGGTGTTGGACCAGAGGTAGTCATTAAAGCTCTTGCCGACAACCGACTGCTCAACATGATCACTCCGGTTATTTACGGATCGGCCCGTGTACTTTCATACTATAAGAAGCAGTTGAACATTGAAGAGTTTAACTATACACAGGTGCGTAACAAAGGACAGTTTGCTCCGAAGGCGATCAATGTGATAAACAGTTGGGAAGATTCTATTGAGATCAATCCCGGCAAGGCATCCAAAGAAACAGGCAAGGCGGCTTTGTCTGCGCTTAAGCAGGCTTGTGAAGAATTGAAGGAAGGATTTATTGACGCGCTGGTTACAGCACCGATCGATAAACTTACTATCCATAGCGATGAGTTTCCCTTCAAAGGACACACCGAGTTTCTTACCGAATACTTTGGCGCAACGGAGAGCCTGATGTTTATGGTGAGCGATTCATTACGTATTGGTCTTGTAACAGAACATACACCGGTTAAAGATGTATCAACCGCGATAACCAGAGAGAAGATCGAGAGCAAGCTGCGCCTCATGGAGCTTTCGCTGCGGAAAGACTTTGGTATTACCAAACCAAAAATTGCAGTGCTGGGGTTGAACCCGCATGCCGGTGATGGAGGACTGATAGGCCAGGAAGAAGAGCAGATCATCAAGCCCCTTATTGCCGATCAGAAAAATAAAGGCAAGCTGGTATACGGACCGTTTCCAGCAGATGGCTTCTTTGCTTCCGGCCAATATAGCAAGTACGATGCAGTGCTGGCGATGTACCACGATCAAGGGTTGATACCGTTCAAGTCTATAGCCTTTGATGATGGTATAAATTTCACAGCAGGTCTACCGATAGTTCGCACATCTCCAGACCACGGAACTGCGTATACAATAGCCGGAAAAAATCTTGCAAACGAAAGCTCCTTACGGGAAGCTATTTACAGGGCGCACGATATTTTCAAATACCGATCTGAACCATCCACAGAAAAATAACCTTACTTAGGTAGGCCATTTTTACCACTTGACCGGACGATTAAGGTTAGATTTTATTAATGGTTATATTTGATATTCAAGTATTAGTTGAAATGGATATTGTCACTAAAAAGCAACTGAACATACTTATTCAACTGGCCGAAGCCGATAAGCACTTTGCCAAGATCGAGCGGGAACTGATTTTTAAAATTGCCCGGGACCGTAAATTTCCTGAAGAGGAAGTACTTGAACTTATTCGTAATCCCGAACCTATCGATTCGCTCGGTGCACTTTCGCTGGATCAGAAATTTGAATACCTGATGTCGAGCATTGAACTGGTTTACATAGACCAGAATGTATTCGAAAGCGAGATCATCTTTACCAAGAACATTGCTATAAAACTCGGTTTCAAAAAAGGAGTGATCGACTTCATCATTGAAAATTATGGCAAGAAGTCGCGCGAGGAATTCAAAGACATCGCCATCCACGAGTACATTTAGTCTCTGAAGCACTCGTATTTTGGTGCCTCCTATCTTCTAAAAAGCCGCCTCAGGCCCTCAGAATTGACGTTTTGTGCAATTTCTGTACACGTTGGTGTAGAAATTCATTAATTCTCCTAAATTTGCCGACTAATTTTAAAAAAACCTTAAAGGTTTGATTCGTGGGGGCTTATAGTGTAAATATTATCGGCCTGAGTAGTAACAAGGTTCACCACTTCGATTATGATTTAGGTGAAACGTTCTTCAGGGAGTTCGGAACAGACCTCGTTTCGCAGGGAAAGTTCCATGCCGATGTTACGCTGAATAAACACGAAACATTCATTGAGGCAGATTTTAATATTAAAGGAAACGCTGTTCTGGTTTGTGACAGAAGCCTGGAGCCATTCGATTTTCCGATTGACAGCAAGCATAGCATTGTTTTCAAGTTTGGAGATGTGAATGAAGAGATGAGCGATGAGATCGTTATGATACACCGCGATACCGCTACCCTTGAACTTGGCCAGTATATGTATGAATTCATCGCACTGGCTATACCGATGAAAAAACTGCATCCGAAGTTTCAGGAAACTGAAGACGAAGAGGATGAAGAAAACCCGGAAGGTAAAATTGTCTATACTTCCGCTGATAGCGGTGGTGACAATAAAGACGATGACGATAATGGAATCGACCCGCGCTGGGATATATTAAAAAAATTAAAATAAAAACTGTTTTTAGACTATGCCGAATCCGAAACGAAAAACCTCGAAAACTCGCAGAGATAAAAGAAGAACCCACTACAAAGCAACTGCGAAACAATTGGCGGTATGCCCTACAACGGGAGAGAACCACTTGCCTCACCGTGCTTTCTGGCACGAAGGAAAACTATATTTCCATGGTAAGGTGGTAATGGAAAAAGAAGTTCTGGCGTAATTGCATGAACGGGTCTGCACTCGAAAACATTCAGTTCACTGAACGCGTGGCATGCACCACGATCGGGAAAGACAATCACTCCATGATTATCTCGAAAGAGATTGCCTAATTTTGAAAAATCAATGCTCGATGTATAATGTACATCGGGCTTTTTCTTTTTTATTCGGTTGCCAGGGCTGACAACCACTTGCATAATTTTAAAATTGTATGACTAAAATCAGAGCAGCCATTACCGGAGTTGGAGGATACGTTCCGGACTATATTCTTACCAACCAAGAGCTTGAAACCATGGTGGAGACAAGCGATGAATGGATAACCTCCCGCACAGGTATTAAAGAGCGAAGAATTTTAAAAGGTGAAAACCAGGGTGTATCGGTGTTGGGCATAGCAGCCGTAAAGGACATGCTGGCGAAAACCAAAATAGATCCGAAAGAGATCGACTGTGTTATCTTCGCTACGGTAACGGCCGATATGACGTTTCCCGCTACAGCCAACATTGTGGCTACTGCTGTGGGCGCTGTTAATGCTTTTAGTTTTGATATGGGTGCTGCCTGTTCAGGCTTTATCTACGGACTCACAACCGGAGCAAGTTTCATTCAATCCGGTATGTATAAAAAGGTTGTCGTGATTGGTGGCGATAAGATGTCTGCTATCATGGACTATACCGATCGTACCACCTGTATCATCTTTGGTGATGGTGCCGGATGTGTACTCCTCGAGCCAACGACCGAAGATGTAGGTGTAATGGATTCTGA
>DJFR01000199.1 GCA_002432545.1 Flammeovirgaceae bacterium UBA5867
CCGACAGCACCGAGTGAACCCGTCTGTGTTTTATCGGCAAAGATGTTAACGATGTCGCTTCCGTATTTGAAGTTTCCGGATTTCAGTTTATCAAGTGTAGCGAAACTTGTTCCGGCATAGTTGGCTTCGTAACCGAGTATACGGTCGAGTTCCAANNGGGTGGCCTACTGATTCGTGAATGGTAAGTCCTAAGTGATTTGGTTCAAGCACGAGATCATATTTACCCGGCTCTACTGATTTAGCCGTGGTGATCATTTCTTTCGCCTGCTTCGCTGCTATACCGGCATCTTCTATGATATCGTAGCTGTTGCGATAAAGCATGGTGCCTGCTATACCTTTTACTTTATCGTCCGGTTTCGGGATCATATACTCATATCCCATTCCCATCGGTGCGCTTAATGCATCGCGTGTTTTAAATTTACCGGATGCGCGATCGATCGCGGATACCGTAAAGGTTGGCCAGATGCGATGTATATCCTGGTCGATATAGGAGCCTTCCGTTGATGCAAAGTATTTCTGCTCGTTGATCTGGAAGAGGTTGGAGTTTACAAAGCTTGCTCCGTTCTGTAGTGCCGCAGCATTTGCTTTTAACAGCAAATCTGTTTTTTCAGATACCGGTACTTCGAAAGAGTTTTTCTGGATGGGAGTTTTCCAGCTTACCTCGCCATGTCCTTTTTCAGGAGCGAGCCTGATCGGTTCTTTCTGAAATTTAGCATTTGCTTTCGCGATGGCTATAGCTTGTAGTGTAGCCTTGCGTATACCCTCGGCAGTTACTGAATTGGTAGCGGCAAATCCCCACGTACCGTTGGCGATGACGCGTATACCAGCACCGAACGATTCTGTGTTTACAAGATTCTGCACTTTGTTTTCGCGCGTGAGGATAAACTGATTCAGGTAACGTCCGATCCGGATATCTGCATAGGTTGCACCTGAGGATTTTGCTGTATTGAGCGCTACATCAGCCAGTTGTTTTTTCTGAGCTATATCCAGCGGTGAATCCAGCAACGCCTCTACCGGAACCGGATTACCTAATGTGGAGAAAGGTAACAGCATCCCGCCAATACCTAACCCCGCGAGTTGAACAAAATCTCGTCTTTTCAAGGTTATCAGATTTAGGTTTAAGAGTTATTGGATAGTAAGTTATCCAAAAAGCAAAAAAGGATACCGAAAATGGTATCCTTTGCTATTAGATTATGTGAGTGGTTTCCTTTCGGATGAAAGGCTACTTGATCACCGAGAAATCAAATGAAGTTTCGAGGAACTTGGTGGTAAATTTACCGGAACGGAACGTTGGGTTGTCCATCAATGCCAGGTGGAACGGTATAGTTGTTTTTATACCTTCGATCACAAACTCGCTGAGGGCACGTTTCATACGGGTAATTACTTCTTCGCGTGACTGGCCGCTTACAATAAGCTTGGCAATCATACTGTCGTAGTTTGGCGGTATAGTATATCCAGCGTATACGTGGCTGTCTACACGCACTCCGTGACCACCGGGTAAATGAAGGTTAATTATTTTTCCGGGTGAAGGACGGAAACCGTTGGCAGGATCTTCTGCGTTGATACGGCACTCCATCGCATACAGGTTCGGGAAGTAGTTTGTACCTGATATAGGTACACCGGCTGCAGATTTGATCTGTTCTTTGATCAGGTCGTAATCGGTAACTTCTTCTGTAATCGGGTGCTCCACCTGTATACGGGTGTTCATCTCCATGAAGTAAAAATTACCGTGCTTGTCTACCAGGAATTCAATTGTACCGGCACCTTCGTAATTTATAGCTTTAGCTCCTTTTATAGCAGCTTCACCCATGCGCTCGCGCAGCTCCTGGCTTACAATAGGAGAGGGGGTTTCTTCTACAAGCTTCTGGTGTCTTCTCTGTATAGAGCAGTCACGTTCTGAAAGGTGACATACTTTTCCATACTGATCGCCCATTACCTGTATCTCGATGTGACGAGGTTCTTCAACGAATTTCTCCAGATATAGTCCATCGTTACCAAAGGCAGCACCTGCTTCACGCTTGGCATCATCCCATGCTTTCTTGAATTCAGATTCGTTGTTGATGATGCGCATACCTTTACCGCCACCACCGGCTGTTGCTTTCACAATTACCGGGTAGCCTATATCTTTTGCCAGGCTTATACCTTCTTCAATGGAACCGAGCAAACCATCGGAACCCGGAATGGTAGGTACACCTGCTTTCTTCATGGTATCTTTCGCGGTGGATTTATCTCCCATAGCGTTGATCATGGCCGGTGTAGGGCCGATGAACTTGATACCATATTCGTGGCATATAGCAGAGAACTCTGCACGCTCTGATAAGAAACCATATCCCGGATGTATAGCATCGGCATTGGTAATTTCAGCGGCAGAAATAATACGGGGTATATTCAGGTAGGAGTCTTTGCTGGGCGCATCGCCAATACATACAGCTTCATCGGCAAAGCGTACGTGCAGGCTTTCACGATCGGCAGTTGAGTATACGGCTACTGTTTTAATATCCATCTCCTTGCAGGTACGGATAACACGTAAGGCGATCTCACCGCGATTCGCTATAAGTATTTTCTTAAACATAGTGCTTGTTCGTTCAAGGTTGAAATTTTAAAGGTTCAGAATTTAAGGGCCGGCACTGCTGCCAGTAACTTTAAATTCTGAACCTCAAACTATATATCTATAGATTAATCAGGCTCTACTACAAACAATACCTGGTCGTACTCAACCGGTGTTGCATTTTCCACTGGTGCTTTCACAATGGTACCTGATACTTCTGATTCGATCTCGTTGAAGAGCTTCATCGCTTCAATGATACAAACGGTTTGTCCTTTGGAAATCTTGTCGCCAACCGAAGCGAACGGAGGTGTATCCGGATTGGAAGAACGATAGAATGTACCGATCATGGGTGATTTGATCTCGATCGTTTTCTTGCCTGAAGCCGGTGCTTCTGCAGCTTTGGTTTGTGTTGCTGCCGGAGCTTGTTGTGCTACCTGCTGTACTGCCGGAGCAGACGTTGCTACAGGTGTTGTTGCTACGGGAGCAATAACAGGACTTGATTTGAATACTTTCTGATCAGGCTCACGCTTCACATGAAGTTTAAGTTCCTTGGTCTCGATATCCACTTCATTCAATCCAGACTTGGAGATGAAATCGATGAGGTCGCGGATTTCAGATGTCTTCATTGCAGTTTGGGTTGATGCAGATTCAGCTGTTGCCCGCGCAGGCTTCGCTTCTTTTTTCGCAGATGTTTTTGCTGGAGTTTTGCTCATGATCCTTCGTTTATTCTTTTACACGTTCGATATACTCACCGTTACGTGTATCGATTTTAATTTTATCACCAGTATTTACAAAAAGTGGAACGCGTACTTCTACTCCTGTCTCCAGTGTAGCTGCCTTCAGCGTACGGGTTGCTGTATCGCCTTGTACACCAGGCTCGGTATATTGTACTTCCATTACCACGTGTGATGGTGCTTCCGCTGTTATAGCTCTGTCGCCATTTTCAAAAGCGATCAGCAATGTTACACCTTCTTTTATATAGTTAACAGAGTCGCCCAGTAAAGCTTTATCAAGGTATATCTGGTCGAACGTCACATTGTCCATGCATACCAGGCTATCACCATCTGCATAGAGGTATTGATATTCTTTTGTTTCAACACGGAGAATCTCTACTTCTTCACCCGGGCGGAAACGGTTCTCAGCTACTTTACCATTACGAACGTTACGCATTTTGATTTGATAGAACGCGCGAAGGTTCCCAGGTGTACGATGCTGCAGTTCTTCTACCTGCATGATCTCACCGTTGTAGCGCATAAAGTTTCCTTTACTCAGATCGGATACGGTTGCCATAAAAAAAATTAGGTCATTAAGTTACGAATCAATTAAACAATTACAAGTTGATGCAGGGAGCTGTTAGGCGTTATCCGTTATCTGTTAATCGTTATTCGTAAGAGATATATACTTCGATTAACGAGTAACGATTAACGATTAACGATTAACTGTTATACGCCCACTTCACATATACTGCACCCCATGTAAAGCCACCGCCAAAGGCAGCGAGCAGAAGGTTATCACCCTTCTTCAGTTTCTTTTCATAGTCCCACAGCAACAGGGGAATGGTACCACCCGTTGTGTTACCATAGCGCTCGATGTTCATCATTACTTTATCTTCAGCAATGCCTACACGATGTGCAGTGGCATCGATGATGCGCTTGTTGGCCTGATGAGGAACCAGCCACGCTATATTTTCAGCATTCAGATTATTGCGTGCTGCAACCTGGGCAGATATATCGGCCATGTTGGTAACAGCAAATTTGAATACAGCAGAACCTTCCTGGTATACATAGTGTAAGCGCTTGTCTACTGAATTTTGAGATGCAGGCATACGGCTTCCACCGGCCTTCATGTGCAGGTATGCTTCTCCGGCACCATCGCTCTTTAACTCAGAATCCATTACACCTACATCT
>DJFR01000272.1:0-8170 GCA_002432545.1 Flammeovirgaceae bacterium UBA5867
TTGTTTCCGTATGCTTACAACATTCTTGGTTCAGCTGAAGATGCACGCGATGCTGTGCAGGATGTACTCTCGAAGTATATAGAAGAACCACGCGAAGGCATCACCAATGAAAAAGGTTATCTGATCAAATCGGTTATCAATCATTCCATCAACATCAAGAACAGGAGAAAGAAAATTGATGTAGGCGATGTATGGCTACCGGAACCATTTGCAACGGAAGAAGCTGATACCAATGTGAATCTTCGGGATATAGCCTCATACTCCATGCTGGTATTGCTGGAAGAGCTGAGCCCCAAAGAACGTGCGGTGTTTCTGCTGAAAGAAAGTTTTGATTACTCGCACCAGGAAATCGCCGAAGTACTTTCGAGTACAGAAGAACATTCTCGCAAGCTGCTCAGTCGTGCGAAAGCGAAACTGGAAGAACTGAATCTTCAGCGAAAAGCATCGGCCGCAGACCAGGTGCAACTCAGTTTCCTGGAGAAGTATATCAATGCCATTCGCGACCGCGATACACAAACATTGGAGACTATATTAGCCGAAGATATATCTTTCTATGCCGATGGTGGCAAACTTCGGGTGGTGCGCAAGAGCTGCATGGGTGTGCACGATGTATCCGAACTGCTTATGCTCATTCATCAGCGTTTCCATCGTACTAATTCCATTGTCGCTGCGCAGATCAATCATCAGCCTGCGTTATTATATTATTACGGAGACCGATTAATCACGTGCCAGGTATTTGGTATAGCACCGGCCGATGGCAGAATATACCAGATCAACACCGTGGTAGATCCTGAGAAGTTAAAACACCTGGAGGTAAGCGGAGTAATGTTAAGGGAGGCCCAACCTGGTGATACTGAAATATAGCGGTTACAGTTTCAGTATCTGCTCGGCATGCTGCTGCGTATCTACTTTATCAATGATGCTGGTGATCACACCTTTCTCGTCAATCAGAAATGTAGTGCGCGCAGTACCGAAATATTTTTTACCATCACGTTCTTTCTCTACCCATACACCATACTTTTGGTTGATGGCCTTATCAACATCGGCCACCAATGGAAACGGCAGACTATATTTCGTCTGAAATTCCTTGTGCGAGGCAACATCATCGGTGCTGACGCCAATCGTTGTATAACCAGACTTCTGTAACGTTGTATGATTATCGCGCAGGTTACAGGCTTCCTGTGTACAACCGGGAGTCTGATCTTTCGGATAAAAATACAGGATCACTTTTTTGCCTTTATAATCATGCAGCGAGATTGTTTTTCCATCCTGATCTTTTGCTGTAAAATCAGGCGCCTTGTCGCCAACCTTTAATGTTGCTTGTGCTGTTGTTTCCATAGCCAGTGCGATCAGTAAGAGGGTGATAAATGACCAATATGCTTTCATAAATTTTCAGGGTTGATGGCGGGTTGCAAGACACGCACCAGTAACAACACTGCGTGCTCTATACCTTGAAAGTAATCAAAAAATATCACTATCGGAATGGAGTCCGGTCGTAGTAAGCGTTACACCTGCCGAACGGCCATGCTATCGTGTCAGAACAACGTAATCCTGTAGAATGGCTTGCAGAAACCTGCGGTCGTCCGGGTATATATTTTCAACACTCAATACTTTCTTTACCCGCTCAGCCAGTAAATGTATAGCTTCTTCATGTGCATCGTTGCTAAACTTCCGGTAACGATCCAGTGTCTTCTTGATCACCAGTACATCTTCTTCCTGCAATTGTTTGGCCTGCGGGTATTCCGGTTTATACGATTCGCGGGAATGAATGGCCAGCACATCGCGCAAGTTCAAATCCATTTTCGGCACCAGCTTTACCACCGCAGTGTTGGCAACAATATCGCCAATGCGTTGCGCCTTGGCCGATGATACCACGAGTATAGAAGCTATACCTCCCAATGAAAAGTAAATATCGATCATACGAAAAACCCAGCGTGCAGCATAGTCTGAAAATGTAGCTTGTCCACCGGCAGTTTTGATGACCTGGATACGCAGCGCTTTTTTACCAAGGCTTTGTCCGTTGTTCAGCACTTCAAACGCCAGTGAATAGAACATAAAAATGCATAACAGGAAAATAGAGTACATGCCTGCCACGGTATCGGTAAAACCTAAAATACCAAAGCCAATAGCTGATAATATTGAAAGTCCAATGGTAAGAATGACCATATCCAGAAAAAAAGCTAGAATGCGATCGCGTAAATCTGCAAGTTCATATTCCAACACTACATTCTGCGTAGTTTTAATTTCTATGTTCTTCATTTTTTGATCTTAAAGCAATATTTTCACCCATTCATGAAAGAAACCCGTTTCATCGCTCAAAATAAAGAAAAGTGGCTCGAATCCGAAACGCTTCTTACAAGTCCCGTTAAAGATCCTGAAAAGCTTAGCAATCTCTTTACACAGGTAGTAGACGATCTTTCATACTCGCGAACGTATTATCAGAACCGCTCCGTGCGCGTTTACCTTAACAAAATTGCTCGCGAATACTTTTCGATCATCTATAGTAACCGGAAGGAAAAGAAAAACCAGTTCAGATTATTCTGGACAGATGAGCTTCCGCAGATTATACTTTACTCTAAAAAACAGATGCTTATATCGCTGCTGGTATTTCTGCTGGCTGCATGCATCGGTGTATTCTCTTCGCTGAAAGATCCGCAGTTTGCCAGCACCATTCTCGGTGAAAGCTATGTATCCATGACGAAAGAGAATATCGAAAAGGGCGACCCGATGGCCGTGTATAAAAAGGGACACCAGGTAGATATGTTCCTGGGCATTACCTTTAATAACCTGATGGTAGCTTTCCGCACGTATGTATTCGGAGTCTTTCTCGCCATCGGTACACTGGCTATACTTTTATACAACGGTATTATGGTAGGCTGCTTCCAGTTCTTCTTTATTGAACGAGGGCTTGCTGCCGAATCAGCGCTAACGATATGGCTACACGGCACACTTGAAATATCATCGATTATACTGGCGGGTGGAGCCGGGTTAACGCTTGGGTCAGGACTTATCTTTCCCGGCACGTACTCGCGCCTGCAGGCATTTCAGATTTCAGCCATGCGCTCGCTTAAACTGATGCTCGGCATCACCCCTATATTTGTATTGGCGGCCATCATTGAAAGTTTTCTGACACGCTATACCGAAGTGCCGGATATACTTCGTTTCTTCCTCATACTCTTGTCCGCAGCGTTCATCATTGGTTACTTTGTAATATACCCGTGGTGGAAATTGAAAAACGGTTTTGAAGTTCCGCTCACCGAAGTTCGCCTTCCTCCCAGCCTGCAGGAACCCACCTTCTACGATCGCGTGAAGAACAATGCAGACATTATGAAGGATGCGTTACTTTTCTATAAACGAAATGCGAACAAGCTTTTGTCGTGGCTGCTGTTTGCGTCAATAGCCATGACGATCGGCCGGTTTATCTTTGAAGTTGAATTCTACGTACCGTTCTATGAAGAAGACTGGTGGCTCAAGTTTCTCAGCGATATGTATTACGGACTAAAAACACCTGATCTCACATCGCTGCTCATCAACACAACCGGAAGCGCAGTGATATTATACAGGATCATGATGATCGTGGATGCCGAATCAAAAAACGCAAAGATAAAATTTTCGTGGCTGGCATTCGGCCAAACCTTAATCATTACAGCGGCATTGTTTGGTCTGGTATATATTGGTTACTGGGGAGTTTTCTTCCTGGCACTTTGCTATATCTTTTTTATACTGTTCACATTCACGCAACACACGGAACAAAAGAATATATTCAGTGCGTTTGGCGAAACGTGGCGATTGGCGGGTGCCAACTTCGGCCAGACCATGGGATTACAGATGATACTACTGCTTATAACATTTTCGTTTCTGCTGGTACTCTCGGCTCCGCTTATCTATATGTATACTTCTATTCTGCAATGGAACTTTGCCGATAGCGATGTATGGTCGAAAGGTATCATTCATTTCATAGAACTGTTCATCAAGACATTTGCATTCAACCTGATTATACCCATTCTCGCAGCCAGTGCCGCATACCTGTATTTTTCATTGAAAGAAATCGCAGATGCAGACCACCTTAAAAAGTCTATTGACATGGTGGGCACAAGACTCTCTAAAAACAGCAAGGCATGAAGTATATAGTTCCGTTATTGGCAATACTGTTTTGTTCATGCGCCCTGGTAAAGGCTCAGGATTCTGATTCCGTTGTATATACCGAGACCGATGAGCAGGAATACACGGTAGATACTACCGCATCCTACAACGAAAATAGTTACGATGAATATAGCGATGACACCGAGCCGGAAGTAGAACATACGTTGGTATCTCCCGATGAGCTTCCGCAGACCAAACAATACCAGGAAGAAAAAATCACGGTTAAAAAGTTTGACGAGAAGAAATGGAAGAAAATTATAGGCAGCACAGACTATAATGAAGAGCCACCCGAACCTGAGAAACAGGACACGCGCGAACCTATGTCGCTGGGGAACTGGAACAGTGATTTACTCGGTGCGCTGGCGTATGTGATTATTATTGGTGTGATCGTTTCTATACTATATTTCGTTTTGCGCAATGTGAAAGCAGGATCGCCCAAGCGAAAACTCAACGTAGAAGTTGGTGATACAGCCCATCACATTGAAAATATAGAAGACCTGGATGTAATTTCATTATTGCAGAAAACCATTAACGAAGGAAACTATCGTCTTGCCGTAAGATTATATTTTCTCGGGCTTCTGAAAGAATTGAATCAGCAGGGTGTTATTCTCTGGAAAAAAGATAAGACCAATCATGATTATCTCTCCGAACTTTCCGTCAAAGACTTTCATTATGACGAAGTAAGAGAACTTACACTCGCCTACGAACAGGTTTGGTACGGAGAACACCGGCTTACAACCGAATCGTACCAGCAGTTATTTGCCGCGTTTAAAAACCTGCATCAAAAACTTAACACCCAGAAGGCATCGTGAAGCAGAATAGAACCATCATTATACTTTTCGCAGTGCTGGGTGTGTTGCTCCTGCTATATTTCGTATTTGCCAGCGATGACAAGAAGCACTATCAATGGTATGAAAATTACAAAGCCGGGAGTGATCAGCCGTATGGCACATCGTTCATCAAACAAATGCTGCAGAGCTACCGGGGTGAAAAGAACTTTATCTATAGCAGTCGCAAGCCGCTGCACGAGGTACTGGACAGCATCGGCAACCAGCCAACCGACTATATATTTATAGGACAAAGCCTGCACCTGAACCAGAAAGATGCACAGGCGTTGCTGGACTTCATACAAAAAGGCAACAATGCCTTTATCGCCAGCCTGGAGCTGCCGGAAAATATTGTAGGTATATATGTAAATGAATGCAGTGCCGACATTACTCTGGAACAACGTTCTGTTGAATCGGTTACGCTGAACTTCTACCATGACACCCTACGCACAACAAACGGCTATACGTACCGGTATCGCTTTATGAGCGATGACATGAAATACTACTGGAATGCATTTAGCAACCAGATCTTTTGCGACTCTACCAAAGCACTTGTACCATTGGGCTACCAGGATCCGGACCATGTCAACTTTCTGAAATTTCCGTATGGAGAAGGAAATATATACCTGCACAGCAACCCGCTGGTATTTTCCAATTACTTTCTGATCAAACCTGATAAAGCGGAGTATGCGTCCAGTGTATTCTCGAACCTTGATGGAAAAAATATACTTTGGGACGAGTACAGCAAAGTATCCTTTACCGGCAATAACAATCCGGAGATCAGTCCGCTATATTTCATTCTGAGCCAACCCAGCTTAAAGTATGCGTGGTGGATGATGCTCGCAGCGGTAATACTCTATGTATTCTTTGCTGCCAAACGAACCCAACGCGTTATACCGGTACTGGAAGCAAAGGCGAATACGTCACTGGAGTTTGTAAAGTTAGTATCGGCACTTCATTATCAGAATCAAAACCACCTGGACATTGCCCGTAAAAAGATGAAGTACTTTCAATATTTCATTCGCGCACGGTATGGCATTCATACCCAAATGGCACCGGAGATACAGATTGCCCGTCTTTCAGAAAAATCGAAAGTAAACATTGCAGAGATACAGAGTATATACGATCAGTACAACCAGATCGAACGAAATTCACAATACAATACAGCTATTGATAAGCTGGTAGGATTGTATAACGCCATTGAAAATTTTTACAAACATTGTAAATAAAGTTACAGCTATATATAGTTATGGAAGAGCAAAATATTCAACCTGAAGATCTGTTACAACAGGAAATCAATGTACTTAACCAACGAGTTAGGCGCATCAAGCGTGAAATCAGCAAAGCTGTTGTAGGACAGGAAAGTACTATTGACCTTTTGCTGGCCGGTATATTTACCGGTGGGCATATCCTGCTGGAAGGCGTGCCGGGTATAGCGAAGACACTAACCGCCAAGCTGGTTGCCAAATCATTGTCGGTAAGTTTTTCGCGTATTCAGTTTACACCCGACCTGATGCCAACCGATGTAACGGGTACTTCGGTTTTCAATATGAAGACTTCCGAATTCACGTTCAACCGCGGACCTGTATTTGCCAACCTGGTGTTGATTGATGAGATTAACCGCGCTCCGGCCAAAACGCAATCATCGCTCTTCGAGGTAATGGAAGAAAAACAGATCACCATGGATGGCACCACCTACCCGATGGATTTTCCGTTCCTGGTTATCGCGACTCAAAACCCGATTGAGCAGGAAGGAACCTATCGTTTGCCCGAAGCACAGCTCGATCGTTTTCTTTTCCGAATCAAACTGAAATATCCTACACTTGATCAGGAAGTAGATATACTTCGCAAATTCAAAGATGACTTCAGCATGAAAGTGCTGGATGATATTCAGCCGGTAATTTCCAAGCAGGAACTGAAGCATTGCCAGGAGCTCATCGAGAAGATCCACATCAAAGACGAAATTATACTATATATAGCCAAGCTTGTGGATAACACGCGTAACAACGGTGACCTTACGCTGGGTGCATCACCACGTGCATCACTCGCCATTATGCGGGCCGCCAAAGCCATTGCAGCTATGAACGGGCGCGATTTTGTTACACCCGATGATGTGAAGTTTGTGGCATACCCGGTATTGAACCACCGTATTATACTCACCGCTGAACGCGAGATGGAAGGCGTTGAAGCGGAAGACATCATTAAAGAGATAACGGAACGAGTAGAAGTACCACGCTGATGAATTTTATCAAAAACCTGTTCCTTACCAATCGCTTCTTTTATGTTGTGGCTATCCTTACGGGAGGCATGATGCTTTCGTACGCTTTTCCGTTTCTGTTTGCTGTTGTTAAAACCGGATGTATACTCTTCGCTGTTCTTATTCTCATTGATATCATATTGCTCTACAACGGCAGTGCGGTGGTTACGGCAGAACGTGATGTTCCCTCGGTACTATCGTTAGGTGACGACAACACGATTACTCTTTCAATTCGGAACAAGGCACGCATCAAACTTTTTATAGCGCTGATCGATGAATTGCCGGAGCAGTTCCAAATGCGTCACTTTACACTTCGGCTGGCACTGGCATCTGACAAAATGCATCAGCAAACCTATATACTTCGTCCGGTTACACGCGGAGAGTATATCTTCGGCAAGATCCATTTATACCTGACCACCAATCTTGGCTTCGTAAAAAGACGTGTGAGTACGGCACGCGAAATGAATGTACCGGTATATCCGTCCATTATCCAGATGAAGCGGTATGAGCTGAAAACTTTTGCACGCACAGCAACGGAATACGGTGTAAAGAAAGTAAGACGCATCGGCCACAGTTACGAGTTCGAGCATATCCGCCAGTATATACGCGGAGACGATTACCGCAGCATCAACTGGAAGGCTACCAGTCGCAGGGCACACCTGATGATCAACCAGTATGAAGACGAAAAATCGCAGCAGGTATACTGCATCATTGACAAAAGTCGCGTGATGCACATGCCTTTCAATGGCTTGAGTTTATTTGACTATGCTGTAAATGCATCGCTCGTAATCGCCAATATAGTACTGGGCAAGCAAGACAAAGCCGGCCTCATCACTTTTGCCGAAACACCTAAGGCACTGATCAAAGCAGATCGCAGCAAAACACAGCTTAAGAAAATTCTGGATACACTTTACAAAGAGAAAGAAGGTGCTGTAGAAGCCAA
>DJFR01000272.1:8223-10880 GCA_002432545.1 Flammeovirgaceae bacterium UBA5867
TGGTAGTTATATTCTTTGAGAACACCGAAATTACCACGAGCACATCTCAACATGTAGACACGCTGGAAGATATATATACGCAGGTAACGGCTGAAAACTATGTACTTACCAAAGCACACATGGTGCAGCAGCTAAAACAATTCGGTATCATCAGTATACTCACCAAGCCGGAGCATCTTACCGTATCGTCTATCAATAAGTACCTGGAGCTAAAATCAAGGGGAATGATATAGATGATCTTCAGGCTATAGTAGCCTGAAGATCATTGAATAACTTTAAGCGTAGAATACGTAGGTATCAGCAAGCTTGTCGTGAAGCCCCTGCTTTCTATCGTCCCACCCTACCATGATGAAGCCGATAAAGAGAAGAATGGTCGAGAGAATCTTAGCGAAGTAGCGTCCGAGTGCATTGGCGAAAGATATTTTTTCGCCGTTGGCATTACCCACTTTAATTCCCACAGCCTGCTTGCCAAATGTACCCTGTTTATCAGAGCTTTCAAGTCCGCAGAAGTAAGCAATACCAATCGCTACAGATATTGCATTCAGCAATAATCCACCAGACGTAAGGCCACCGCCAATGATGAAGGCTAAAATGATATTTACCACGGCTATTAAAATACCATCAATCAGGTAAGCCCCCACGCGAATCCAAAAACCTGCATATCGCAATTGTCGCTGTGAGGATGCCGGGGCATCGAGTATTTGATCCAAAGGTTCCATAAGTGTGTTTTGATTAGGTGCCTCAAGATAAAAAATAATTCAACACCTATGATGATGAGTTCTATATTCGGGGAGCAGATTGATACCTGTTAAAACATATTCGCATGGAGTTAAACCTGATGCTAGCCGGTACAGCTTCAACAGGATGGTTTTACTCCGGCACCTTTCAAGGCACAGAATATACTAATGGTATAGCTGTAGAATGACCTTCAGGTTTACACTTGAAGGTTATGAAAAACAGTTAAACGTAAAATACATACGTATGAGCAAGCATATCATGAATACCTTGCTTTTTACTGTCCCATCCAACCATCATGAAACCAATACACAGAAGAAGGGTCGAGATAATCTTTCCGAAGTAGCGACCAGCAGCATTTACAAAAGATATCTTATCACCGTTAGCGTTTCCTACTTTAATTCCGGCCGCCATCTTCCCTGGAGTTGCCTGTCTTTCTGAACTTTCAAATGCAGCAGAGTATATTACACCAATCGTAAAAGTAACAAGCAGGCTCTCTGACAAACTAAGAGAACCGCCTAATATGATCGTCATGAAAATCTGAAGAATAACCAGTAGAACATAGTCGATAAGATACGCTCCTACCCGGATCCAAAATCCAGCATACCGCATTTGCTTCTGAGCCGATACAGGCCTGTCAAAGATCTGATCCAAAGGTTCCATAAATAGCCTGTTCGATTAGGAGGCCACAAGTTAGAAAATAATTTAACGCACATATAGTGCTACATTCTATATTCGGGGCGCAGATTGATACCTGTTAAAACATATTCGCATGGATTTTAAACCCCTGATGCTTGCTGGTACAGCTTCAAACGTTGGTAAGAGTATACTTACCGCAGCGTTCTGTCGCATCTTTAAACAGGATGGTTTTACTCCGGCACCTTTCAAGGCACAGAATATGTCGCTGAACAGTTATGCTACACCCGAAGGATACGAGATCGGCCGGGCGCAAGCCACGCAAGCAGAAGCGGCCGGTATAGCATGCCACACGGATATGAACCCCGTGCTGCTCAAACCCAACGGCAACCTCTCATCGCAGGTAATTCTGAATGGTAAACCGATCGGCAATCAATCAGCATATGATTACTTTAAGAAGGAAGGTAAAGACACGTTGTTCGAAGAAGTAAAGAAATCTTTCACCCGGCTATCGTCACGCTATAATCCGATTGTGATGGAAGGAGCCGGAAGTATAGCAGAACTGAACCTGAAAGATAAAGATATAGTAAATATGCGCATGGCTCAGTTCGCCAACGCTGCCGTTATACTTGTTGCTGATATAGATCGCGGTGGCGTGTTTGCCAGTCTGTACGGTTCTGTAAAGCTGCTTCCGGAACATGAGCGCAAACTGATCAAAGGTATTATTGTGAACAAGTTCCGAGGTGATGCGCGCTTGTTTGAAAGTGGTGTAAAGATCCTGGAAGAGATTACCGAAGTGCCGGTGCTTGGCGTGGTGCCGTACTTTCGCGACATCGATATAGATGAAGAAGACTCTGTTGCGCTTGAAACGAGAAGTACACATGCTGTAAAAAACAAAACCAACGTATGCGTTATACGCCATCCGCAGCTGTCCAACTTTACAGATTTCAAGATCATGGAAAAACTGGAAGGCGTACACGTATACTATACCAGCGAACCGTTGCAGGCAGAGCAGGCTGACATTATTATTCTTCCCGGAAGTAAGAATACTATTAGTGATATGCAGGCTCTGTACGACCGCGGGTTGGCCGACAGTATACAACGCGCCTATCACGCGGGCAAAAAAGTAATTGGTATATGCGGAGGTTATCAGATGCTGGGAGAAGAGATTCACGATCCGTTCAAAGTGGAATCCGATAAAGGTTCGATAAAAGGTCTGGGACTTCTGCCTGTAAAAACAACATTAGCACAAACCAAACAAACTTACCAAAAGAAGTTTCGCTATC
>DJFR01000272.1:10934-16678 GCA_002432545.1 Flammeovirgaceae bacterium UBA5867
GGTATATTTGATAACCCTGCTGTATTGAAAGATCTCTTCAAAGGTCAAAACATAGCTATACCGAATACTTTACACGACACGTACAAGGAAACGCAGTACGATGCACTGGCCGATTGGGTTCGTAATTCCGTAGATATGGAGAAGGTATATAACATGATGCAAAAATGATCTACGGACACGGAGACGACCTCTATAATTTCGAAGGTAAGATCGTTGCAAACTTCAGTTCGAACGTATGGCCCGGAGGTCCGGATGCACGTGTACTCGAAGCGATGCAACATTCTGTCTCGCTGGTTAAAAATTACCCGGAGCCTAATGCGGATACAATCGGTCATAAACTGGCCAAACGCTATAACTTGTCTCCTGAGAATTTCCTGGTGACCAACGGTGCGGCAGATGCTTTTTACCTGATCGCGCAGGCATTCCGCCAAACTACGGCTACGATCTTTACACCTACATTCTCCGAATATGAAGACGCGGCTTCTGTAAATACCATAGTCTGCAGCTATAGCACATATACTACTATAAACGCCAATAGCAAAATTGATACAGCATTGGCCTTTATCTGCAACCCTAACAATCCCACGGGCCAGCAGACCGATAGCAATACATTACTTCAACTGATCAACACGCATCCGGAAACTATATTTATACTAGACGAAGCTTACGCTGATTTCACCCGAACACCACAAACGCTGCTGCATCATCTTGGTAAACTTTCGAATCTCGTCATCGTTCACTCATTCACTAAAACGTTTTGTATACCAGGAGTACGTACCGGTTTTATAGCAGCACACCCGGACATTATCAGAAAGATCATGCGCTATAAAACGCCCTGGTCTGTTAACACGATCGCCTTATATACCACAACATTCATTCTCGACAATTATGATTCATTACTCCCCGACATGAATCCACTGCTGGATGAATGCGACTGGCTTAAAGAATCAATCAACGCGATAGAGGGTTTTGAAGTTATACCTTCTGCCACGACATACTTCCTGGTAAAAACAAATTATGGAACAGCCGCTGCACTTAAGCAATACCTCATACAGAAAGTTGGTTGTTTGATTCGTGATGCTTCTAACTTTCGCGGACTCGATAAACGATATTTCCGGATCGCCACACAGAATCGGAAAAAGAACACGGTACTACTAAATGGTTTGCGTGCATGGCAAGCATCTATAGCTATATAATTCCATTGCTTGCAGGCTACCTGCTGGACTTACTGCTGGGCGATCCCGAAAGAATGCCGCACCCGGTAAAAGTATTCGGCAACCTGATCTATACCGGAGAGAAAAAATGGAATACAGGGAACCATCGCTTTGTAAAAGGCATGTGCCTGAGTATCGTGTTAATAACCGGCACATTTCTATTCTTCTATTTCGCGACAAGTTACCTGTTACAACTGCACGTCTATGCGCAGATAATCTTCAATACCATTTTTGTATACTTCGGAATAGCCAACCGGTGTCTTATCGATGAAGGTAAAAACGTATTCAAAAAACTAGGCAAGGGTTTACCGGAAGCTCGCGTACAGCTCTCCCGCATCGTTGGACGTGAAACAACATCATTGAACGATCAACAAATCAAGGTTGCTGTTTTTGAAACCATGTCGGAGAATCTTTCGGATGGTGTAGTCGCTCCCCTCTTCTATTATGCGATCGGTGGTATACCGGCCATGATGGCTTACAAGATGATCAACACACTGGATTCCATGATTGCCTATCGAAGTCCGCGTTACGAACAGTTCGGCAAATTTGCAGCCCGTATAGATGATATAGCGAACTATATACCGGCTCGAATAACAGCATTACTCATCGCGATTGTAGCATTAAATAGTCGCGCAATACAATTTATATTCCGGTATGGCCATTTGCATAAGAGTCCTAATTCGGGTTATCCGGAGTCTGCGCTGGCCGGTGTGCTCGATTGTCGTTTTGGAGGAAGTAATTACTACCACGGTGTGCTGGTAGAGAAGCCGTATATCGGTGCGAATGCTCGTGCAATAGATAATCGCGAGATTGACAAAGTCATTTACATTAATCATGCTGTCACCGCTGTATCCATACTGATCATCGTGGTGATTGGTATAGCACTTCGCTAATCGTCAGGAGAAAAGTGTTTCGAACAGATCGTTACCATCACCCCAGTAGAAATGCATATAGGAAGCCACCACGTTTTTCTTACAATATAGCTTCATCGTTACCGCTTCGTCTTTGGCATTTCGTATATCACCCATGGAATCTGGTATAGCTTCGGTCTGTACAGAAGAATAGTGAAACTCATGCCCGCGGTACACTTTGTCTTTATAATACAACACACGGTAGCCAAGCGTGAGCGATCGTTCTGCCATAGACGTTTTCAGATCGAGAAAACCAACGGTCTCATATTCCTCAGCTGTTGCATTCACAATGGATTTCCCCAGGTACATAAGTCCACCGCACTCGGCCAATACTTTACCGCCCGCGTTACAATACCGTAACAACGATTCTCGCATTGTTACATTTACAGACAGTTGTTCCAGAAAAAGCTCCGGATAGCCTCCAGCCAGGTATACTATATCTGCTTCCGGCAAAACTGCATCATGTAACGGGCTAAAGAAAGCAACATTGTACTTCGCCTTCAACACTTCAATATTCTGATGATACGTAAAGGTAAAAGCTTCATCGTATGCGATCGCTATCGTTAAACGATGCTGTTGCGCCTGCCCATACCGTTGTATGGAAGGTTGTGTTGATTCGTTAACTATGGTCGCGCTCAGAAGGCTCTCAATAGAAACGGTCTTCTCCAGGTGCGTAGCGATAGCAGAAACAAGTTCTTTGCCATTATGCTCAAGCTGCAGTCCCAAATGTCGCGAGGGAATCTTTATCTGATCGTTAACCGGTATATATCCAAGCGCTGTAACCCCAACATCGTTTGCCGCCTCATTCAGAAAATTATAATGCGAGGGTGTATTGACGTGGTTAAAAATTACTCCGCCAATAGTGATCTTTTGATTAAAGTTTTTGAATCCATACAATACAGGCGCCACCGAATATGCGCTCGCCTTTGCAGGCAACACCATAATTACCGGCACATTCAACAGCATGGCAATTTCTGCACTGCTACCGTACCAGCGGTTAGCGCCATCAAAAAGTCCCATAACACCTTCAATGATGGAGACATCGACTGACGCGCTATAGTGCTGGTACAATTCCTTTACGTGGTCTTTCCCCATCATAAAGATATCAAGGTTGACAGCAGGACGTTGCGCAGCCTGTCCCAGAAATTTAGTATCTATATAATCGGGACCACACTTAAAAACCTGCACACTCAACCCTCGTTTCATCAACAACCGGATTAATCCCAACGTAACTGTAGTCTTACCGGAATTACTGGCCGGAGCCGATATTAGAAACTGATACTTCATCGTATAAAGATAGAAGGACTATACATTACCGGTATGCGCGCAATAAAAAGTTTTCAGATGATTATTTATTGCTGCTTCTGATCCGTAAAATATACCGGCATATAATCCGGTAATAATTCCGGGTGCAATATCTTTACCAGGTCTCTGAGAATTACGTGTGGCTCGGTAAATCCCCGTTCCCAGTAATTATTCTTTCCATTGGCGTTGGTCGTAGCGTTGTTCATATAAAACTTATTCGCCTGTACACTCTTGAATGACTTCGCCTCTGACAGATCTGCCAGCACCTGCTCGCGATCTTTGTAAACCATTTGAATGTTTATAAAATAATCTGCATGTATACCTTTTGATACCAGCTCTTCGTAACTCAGCTTCAGGTTGCCTGAAGTAGAATCATCTTTCCAAATGTAGTCTGCACCGGCATCGTGTAATAATTTCGCAAAATAACTTTTACCGCCCGGGGCAATCCAAACTCCTTTGCTAAAGTACCCCGCCACAACGGTAGGCCTGTGCGCAGGTTTCTGTACGAGTTGCATGGTTTCTTTATAAGATTGCTCCACACGTTGAAACAGAGAATCGGCATAAGCCTGTTTATCGAAGAACAACGCAAAAAACTTGATCCATTCCAGGCGACCGAGCGGATGTGTTTCGTAATGCGCAGGTATTTCCACGGTACGAAGTGAAAGATTTTCCATTTGCGCAGCACTCGAAGCTGGCATTCCGCGCACCGACTGAAATATAGCATCCGGACCTATATTTACCAGCAGCTCCAGGTTTAATGCGTCATAATTACCAACCTCGTAAATATTACCGGCTTCAACGGCTTTAACAACATCAGCATTATATACACTCCTTCGACTTTCAAGACCGATGATCTTGTCGGTTTCCTGCAAGCTATTGATCAACGCCACATGCGTAGACGCCAGGCACACGACACGTTGCAGTGGCACCTCAATCATATTTGCTTCCGTCTGCCCAACAGAGGTAACATTGTTTTTTCCACGAAGTATATATTCCTGCCTAAAGCCTTCGGGGGATGTCACCGTTACTTCAAGCGCGCTGCCTTTTTCGGTTATTGTAAATCCTTCCGCATATTGTATGGATGTAGGGCTAAATATAGGGCGATCTTCCGGCTTCCGTGAACGACTGCAGCTTGTCAACAACAGCACTACAGCAACGCCAATCAAACCATATACTTTAACAGGATTCAGGTAGTTATAAAAATTCATAAGACTATTATATAGCTGGTGTAGATTGAACATGGACAGCATCGAGTATAAATTGCACACGTACTGATACGATATCGCGCGGCACTTCCATGATCGTATAGTCCAGTGTCTCATACGCAGTTTTTATAGAATGAAATAAATCCAAAGCGTCCTGAAATGTTTGCGGACGTTCCGGATCGTTCACATAGATCTCTGGCCAGGGAGGGCAAATAAATACCACCGGAGCATACACATGATCTTGCGCCACTTTAAAAAAATCAGAAGACAATACGAGGTTCGAAAAATGTATATAGCCTATAATATCCGGAATACCCCGATCAAAAAAGCAAAGCCTGTCCATAGCGGTCGCATGCTCATGCTGTTGTCTCATCTCCTGCAACGCAAGACTGGCAAAACCTTCCATGTTTTTCCACGGCAACACACCTTGCTCGAGTTGCATCTGCTGCCGTATAAGCGTACGCGATACTTCTGGAAACGTAGTATAGCCCGATTGTGATAGCGCTTCGATGATGCTTGTCTTTCCACTTCCGGGACCTCCGGTTATGATGTACTTCTGTTGCATGCTGTTAGTCGTTACACGTTATCCGTTAATCGTTAATCATTAATCGTGAGTGCCTTTTACGGATAACGATTAACCTGTAACGGACAACGGATAGTCAATCTTCTTTCTTTTTGCGCTTATACAGAAATAACTGCCAACGTTCTTCAGCAATAGCTTTGCTCGCCATCTCGGCACGGGCCAGTGTAAAGAAGAGGTCGGATAAACGATTAATATAGGATGCTATATATTCTTCCACCGCAGCAGGATCTTCTTTGCTTAATGTCACCAGTCTTCTTTCGGCACGTCTGATCTGTGTACGAACTACATGGCACAAGGCTGATACCTCGTTACCACCCGGCAATAGAAAGTAATCAGAAGGTTCTGTCATGGCAGCTTCAAGTTCATCGATCCACGCTTCACAAAATATAGCGCCATCGGTTGGCTTGGGGTTGGGATTAGCTTTCGTTGAATCAGATGGTCGCGCGAGATGCGACATCATATCCATCAGATCTTTCTGAATGCGATGCAAGTTCGGTTGCCATGCATGATCAGGTTCAAGCTTCGA
>DJFR01000057.1:0-227 GCA_002432545.1 Flammeovirgaceae bacterium UBA5867
CTGAAGAAACAGGAATAAAATGTTGCTTTCTGTTCTTCTGTTCCGCCTTCCACTAAAATGCGGCTAAGATGTTTATTCCAAATTGCGGCTGCAGTTGCTTTGGTATTTTCTAACGTTTTATGTAGACCAAGTTCTCTTGTTACATTTAAAGTTGCCTGCTCTGCACTAATGTATGATGATGCAGTTTTCACCTGCACCACTGCGCCTTTCTTAAACTCGATGTATGC
>DJFR01000057.1:241-5320 GCA_002432545.1 Flammeovirgaceae bacterium UBA5867
GCTTTTAATGAGACTGCCTTTGTTGTTTTTATTATTGCTGACGTAACCGGTAATCTTTTGTTCTTTCGGCCAGATCTTTATTCCGCTGAAACCGGTGTACCCATCAAGCACCAAATAACTTGCATCGTTTTTTGGAAAACTGAAACGCAAATGAGCGCCACGTTCTGTTGGCGACATTTCGGCAACAATACCATTATCCAATTTTACTTTGTAATAGTGTGGCTTTGCAATTTCATTTTCATGTTTAAACCCTGTTGCACGTTCATCTTCATTCACAACCAACTTTCCGGTAACGGGCATAAACGAAAACACACAATAATCGGTTGTCCACGAACTGCATTGATGCGCCTNNACCACGAATAGTTGTTTTAAAAAACTGGTACTTCCAGCCATCGCCGTTCTTACCTGTTTGCGGTGCCCATGTATGCATAGCAAAAGGCAAAGCAGTTGTGGGATAAGTATTACCTCTTGTTAATTCATGTTTTGAATTAGTGCCCTGCAATGTATTTACATAATCAACAGGATCTTTTGCATGTAAGCGAATGACAAAGCAATTAAGAAACATCAATAGATAAAAGAAGCGGTTCTGCATGATTCGTTTTCTGTTTTACAACTTGAATTATTTTATCGATTCATCGTTTAGCTTGTATTTCTGTTCAAACCAGGCAAAGCGTGCAAGTATTTCCAGCATCCCACCCTGCGGCACAAGATGAAGTGGATGTTCTTTCCCAAACAAGCCAGATGTATGCTTGTTGTTTGCAATCGCTTCATCCAGACAGCGCTTAAACCCTTTGATATACTTCAAATCCTTATTGTAACGAAGCAAATGCTGGTAGCCTCGTAACAGCACCGCATTGAACCAGTAATCATCCCGGAATTTTCCTTTACCATAAAAGAATGTGAGCGAACTGTCGGCAATGGCTATTGCTTGCTGCAAGTATTTTTTTTCGCCTGTACACTCGTATAAATAAATGCTTGATTGCAGCATGGTGCCGGTGTTGTAGGAGAATGTCCATGTAGTGATCTTCTGATCTTTCACGCTCATGTTATCGTAATACAAACCCGATGGCGTTCTTAAATTTTTGTTCACCCAGTTATACAACAGTAATGCTGTATCGAGATAAGTTTTTTGTTTTGTAGCCTGGTATAACTGCAGCGCCAGAATAATACCCGGCCCATTGGAGCAGGTATTCTTCGATATTTTTTTATTTTCCTGCCAATATAAACCACCGTTTAAGACTGTATCAAATCCCGTCATCATGTACATGTAGATTTCTTTACCAATCGCAAGATGCTTCTGTTCTTTGGTTCTGCTGTATGCATCCATTGAGGTAATACCGATCCACTGGTTATCATCATAAAAACGATCACCGCCTTTAAATTTCATAATGTATGATGCATAGCCGGGAGCTGGCGGTGCCGGATCGTAATAGTCACCAATGATGCGCAACATCGGATCAACCAAACCGGTTTCCTTTTCCACTACTTCAATTTCATTCGCTGCCTGGTACATCGCACAAATGGGCCAGAGATAAGAATAAGGATTTTCACCAGGCTTTGGAGTTACTGCTTCTTTGTAATAACCAGCAGCATTATCGTAAAAGTTTTTTTGAATAGCTGACTGCAGCTGTTTCATTTCTTTATAGTAATGCTTCTTCTGTGCAGGCAAAGATTGACAAGCGAAAAAAATAAGAGTAAAAGAAAGAATCAAACAGTTCTTCATCATCATAAATTTTCAGGAAGCAAACTAATAAGAAAAAGTGTAAGGCTGATCACATCAATACTTAACCAATTGTTATTGACGATGGATCAGCCTTACACTTCTTTACGTTATAAAACACGACTATTACTATTATTGCTTGCTCATGGAACCTTTCATATCCGGGTTAACTTTATACAGTTGCTGATGGAGTTGAAAAAGCTTGTCAACAGGCATTTTTATCTGTTTACGGTCATAAGTTAAAATACCGTTGGTTTCCACTTCTACATCGGTTGTTTGCGTGTACACTGCTGCAGACAATCCTTTGCTGATAAGAGCAGGAATACGGTTTACAAATTCTGCATACCTGTTCCACAACTCGGTGTTGTTTTTAAAACTCTGGTAACCCCAGTTATTTTTTTCCTGCCATGTATGATTTTCAACAGGCAAACCCAAGCCGCCAAACTCTCCTAATACAAGTACCGTTGTTTTACCAAACATATCAGGGTGTGGCATTAATGGTTCAGGATAGTTATGCAGATCAGTGATATGGCCCACATCTTCAAAGTTGCCACCACTTGCAGTATTCACTAAACGTGATGGATCTTTTTTCATCGTCCATTCAACAATTTCTTTTGTTTTGAATTGACCCCACGCTTCATTGAAAGGAACCCAAACCACAATGCTTTGGAAATTGTGCAGGTCTTGCATGATCTCTGTCCACTCGGTACGGAAGATAGATTCTGATTCGGCAGTACGATCCTTGTCAGTTGCACGGCCAAAAATACCGGGACGACTTTCCCAACGATTACCCAAATCGCCACTCGGCATATCCTGCCATACCAACATGCCCATCATATCGCAGTAGTAATACCAACGGGCGGGTTCAACTTTCACATGTTTACGAATCATGTTGAAGCCCATCTCTTTTGTTTTTTCAATATCAAACTTCAACGCTTCATCTGTTGGCGCAGTGTATAAACCATCAGGCCACCATCCCTGGTCTAACGGGCCATATTGAAAAACAAACTGATCGTTCAATAACATGCGTTGCATACCGCTTGCATCTGCTTTCATAGAAATTTTGCGCATGGCAAAATAACTGGTTGCTTCGTCAATTGC
The DNA here is from genome assembly GCA_002432545.1 of Flammeovirgaceae bacterium UBA5867. GTDB lineage: Bacteria > Bacteroidota > Bacteroidia > Cytophagales > Cyclobacteriaceae > Ohtaekwangia. The sequence continues at coordinate 3,063 of DJFR01000057.1, forward strand.
TTTTCCCTTACGGAGAACGGTATATTTTAAATTATACAGAAAAGGATTTGTTGTTGACCATAATTTAGGATTAGCAACTGCCAACACAGTTTCACCATTATTTGCTACAGTTTGTTCAGCCACTTTTGTTGAACCATCCCACGCACTTACTACTAACTGATCACCTGGCTGCATATTCTCAAGCTTTGCACTTATATGCACCAATTTACGATCAACATCAGGCGTTTGTTTTGTTTCAGCAATATAAGTTGATGATACTGTTTCGGCCCATACTGTTTGCCAGATGCCGGTTACAGGTGTATACCAAATGCCGTGCGGATTTTTCACCTGCTTACCTCTTGGTTGAGGACCTTCATCGCTTGGATCCCAAACACGAACAGCAATGTCTTGCTTATTACCTTTTTTTAATGCGGTAGTAATATCAAATGAAAAAGGATCGTAACCACCTTTGTGTGTACCAACTTCTTTACCATTTACAAAAACAGTACACTCCCAATCAACTGCACCGAAATGCAAGAGCACATTTTTATTTTTTGCAGCTGCAATGTTTACAGTTCGTTTATACCACAGCACACTGTCTTTTCCAACTGTTTTACCAACACCTGATAAAGCTGATTCAACAGCAAACGGAACAAGAATAGCTCCCTGCGTTGTTGCCGGAATTGTTTGTTCAGTTTTTGGTAGAATAGAATACTGCCAGGTACCATTTAAGTTTGTCCAGTTGTTACGAACCAATTGTGGCCGTGGATACTCCGGTAAAGGGTTGGCGGGGTTTACTTTGTCTGCCCACGGAGATGTGATCTTTCCGGGAACAATTTTCCATATTTCCTGTGCCTGAACAAAATGCACAGAAAGGAAGAACAGGATGGCAAGCGATTTTTTCATGTTTTATACAATATGTGAAACAAATTTAAGTGCTCTTTTAGGAGCAAAACTATCTACCGCAAAATATTTGCAATCTGCATTTAAGTTTATCTCAATTGTTTCTAAAGTTTGTAAATGTGTTTCAACATCGATTTTGAAAGGCTGGCAATTTTGAGTTTTAGCAAGGTCATTTGTACTTTTTCTATTCTTTCCGTATCAGAATGTTGTCTTTTTGTTGCAGCTGGACTGTCTGCAAAAAAACAAATTAAAAAAAGCAGCATTTTTCTGCCGATTTATTTGTTGCTGTAGTTTTATACCGCTGCATTGAATTATTTTTATGCTTTCACCCATTTAGCTATAAAAAAATATGAACCGAATGCGCATTCAGCCATCAGCAAAAAATATAAAGCAGTTGATCACCGCTGTAACATTCTCGGCTTGTTTGNNTTTATTGCACAGCAAACAAAAAGAGAACAATCCGGAAACCCGATATTTAAAGGTTGGTATGCCGATCCTGAAGCCATCATCTTCAAAAAACAATATTGGGTGTTCCCCACCTACTCTGCTCCATATAGTAAACAGGTGTTCTTTGATGCGTTTTCATCAAAAGATCTTGTTAACTGGACAAAACATGAACGTATTTTAGACACAGCTGCTATCAAATGGGCAAAGCGTGCTGTTTGGGCGCCATCAATCATTGAAAAGAAAAACAAGTATTACCTGTTCTTTGGTGCAAATGATATTCAGAATAATAATGAGTATGGAGGTATTGGCGTTGCCGTTGCGGATAAACCACAAGGACCTTACAAAGATCATTTAGGAAAACCTTTGGTTGATAAATTTCATAATGGTGCACAACCTATCGATCAGTTTGTGTTTCATGATAAAGACGGCAAGTATTATCTCATCTATGGTGGATGGCGTCACTGCAATATTGCACGACTGAAAGATGATTTTACCGGCTTTATTCCTTTTAATGATACAACCACATTTAAAGAAATCACACCCGAAGGTTATGTGGAAGGACCCTTCATGTTTATCCGCAACAATAAATATTACTTCATGTGGTCGGAAGGCGGATGGGGTGGTCCGGATTACTCGGTGGCGTATGCTATAGCCGATTCTCCATTCGGACCATTCAAACGTATCAACAAGATATTACAACAGGATCCTGCAGTTGCTACAGGTGCGGGGCACCACTCTATACTGAACGCTCCCGGCACAAACGACTGGTATATAGTATATCATCGCAGACCATTAACCGAAACGCACGCTGACCATCGCGCAACCTGCATCGACCGGATGTACTTTGATGAGAAGGGCTTTATCAAGCCGGTAAAGATCACCACGCAGGGTGTATCGGCTCAGAAGATTCGGTAGTAGCCGTTAACTGT
>DJFR01000057.1:5449-19420 GCA_002432545.1 Flammeovirgaceae bacterium UBA5867
GATAACGGCTAACGCCTCCTCACCTTATACCCGGCAACGCCATAATAAAATATAAAGAGATAGCATACGATGGGGAAGAGAAATGCTTTTTGATAGCTGCCGATTGCTTCTACAAGAACACCGGTAAGCGGAGTAAGTACTGCACCACCTACAATTGCCATTACCAACAGTGATGATCCCTGACTGGTATATTTACCGAGGTCGCGAATGGCCAGTGTAAAGATTGTAGGGAACATGATGGAGTTGAACAAGCCGATGGCGAGTACAGACCACATGGCTACTTCACCGGAAGTAAATACCGTAACAAGTAAAAGTCCGACAACGATGATGGCAAAGACAGCCAGTGTTTTTGCCGGTATAGATTTGCCTAGTAAAAATGCGACACAATTGCCGACTACCAGTCCCAAAACAATAAGTGCATTCTGTACGCTGCCGGTAATCATATAGATCGCGACAACGGCAATGAGTGTGATGAGCGCCATCAGGGCAAGTTTCTGACTTTGGTTACGATTGGTTAATGAGATAGCACCGATAAATCTTCCGGCCATGGCACCACCCCAGTAGTACGCTACATAGATTGCAGCAGTTGATTCATTAAAGCCTCTCAGCTCTTCAAAGTAGCGAACCAGGTAACTGCCGATAGCAACTTCACCTCCTACATACATAAATATACCTACCACGCCAAAGGTAAGGTGAGAGAACTTCAATACGCCAAGACCTTTTTCGATTTTCTCCCCGGTAAATTTCGGGAGCTTCGATAAACCTATTATTACGGCAAGCACTACCAATGTGCCGGCCAGAAAGAGATAGGGAGTCTTTACTGCGTCTGCCGTCATGTGTTCTTTGCCACCTACACTTTCGAAAATAAGTTTAGCACCAATGATAGGAGCGATGGTTGTACCAAACGAGTTGAATGCTTGTGTCAGCGTAAGGCGACTTGATGATGTATCCGGATTTCCCAGCAGTGCTACATATGGATTGGCAGCCATTTGAAGAATAGTGATGCCACCCGCCAGTACAAACAGTGCCACCAGAAATATACCATATACCTTCATTTCGGCTGCAGGGTAAAAGAGACAACAGCCTACTGCTGCCGTAATCAGCCCTACGATGATGCCGTTTTTATACCCGATGCGCGCGAGTGGGTCGCCTAAATTAGTCGAGATTATAAAGTAAATAAGCGATACAAAGAAGTATGCGCCAAAGAATGCTGATTGTATAAATCCCGCCTGGGCAGGTGTGAGCTTGAAGATCCCTTGCAGATAGGGTATAAGAATATCATTCATACAGGTGATGAAACCCCACATGAAGAACAGCGTGGTAAGAATGACAAGCGGTAAAGTATAGTTCCCCTTTTCGTGAGACGAAGAAGCGGAAGGTGTAGATGAAATGATGGACGCCATAGTGGTTGTTAATAAAATGAGCGGCCAATTTGCATCTTCTGGTTTTGTAAAAAAAATGAAATCTGAAATACAAAATGTGTAAATGATACACTATTAAGTAACATCAACGGTTCTGTATAGGTATTCAGCGCGCTGTGAGCTATAGTAAATCTGGAGAATAGAATCTCTGGCAGCAAGCTTCTGCCGCTGATCACATCATGATAGTTCAGTTCAGACGGTATATTTACCGTTCATCCCTATAGCTATAGTATGTCTGGCCCCGGAGGTACCTGTGCTCATCAGAGAAAGTGTAGTGTGGAAATTGGGGAGCGAAGTATAGCGCGCGTGGTGGAAGTGAAAACTAAAAAATGCAGATGAGCTGCTGCGATACCTTCTTCTTTGCCTCTTGGTAAGCGGCCGTATAGCCCTACGTTGGCGAACCATTGTAGGGCTACAAACTGCTTACTTACTATTTTAAAAAATAATAAGAACAGATCTGATTATACTAATCAACGATCATTTTGCTTTTTTTACTCGGAGAGAGATCGTGTTGTCAAACGCAATCTTTCTGAGTGAACCTAATGTACGGCCTACTTTCTTCGCTACTTGAGTAGAGTTGTTGCCTTCTTTAACAAGCTTCTTGATCTCAGCAAGTTCTTTCTTGGTAACAAGTTTACCGTGGTTTTCTGGGAGTTTTTTCTTTGCCATGTTTCTGGTTTTAAGTTAGAAAATAGTTTAAATAATTAGACTTTATGGTGCAATTATACGGATTTGTATTGGAATGAAATAATTATGCCTGATAAAGTATTACTGTCCTATAGTAAATCTTTACAAAGATGATACTTTTCTCGTAAAGATTATACCTAAATTAAGCTATATAATCCAATATATATGAAAAATTATGCCTTAACCGCCATACTATATATAATTTTTGTCCAATGTAGTCCCAAAAAGCAAGCTATACCCCGTGTTCAGCAGTGGACAACGCACGAAATTACTCTAGAAGCAGTCAATATATACCAAAATCCTTACATCGATATAGCTATAGATGCCACCTTCACCAATGATAAAGGCGATTCACTGGTGCGACCTGCCTTCTGGGACGGTGGTAATAAATGGAAAATCAGGTTTACTCCCCCTGATACAGGCTCTGTGTGGACCTGGAGCACACATACATCCATAGCAGATAAAGGTTTAGCAGACCAGCATGGGCAGCTGCAATCTGTAGTATATACGGGCAGCAATACCCTGTTGAAACATGGTTTACTCAAGATGTCGCCTCAAAAAAGAAATATAGTACATCAGGATGGTACACCATTCCTGGTAACTGCCGATACTCCTTGGGGGATTCCCTTCCGCGCTACTATAGAACAAGTTGACCTATATGCGAAGGATCGTCAACAAAAAGGGTTCAACATGGCCCTGCTCATGAGCGTACAGCCCGATCGCTATGCCGAAGGGCCCGAGGCGAGAGATAGTATATTCGCCTTCGACAGAGCCTTTGAAGATCTGCCCCAGGGACATCTGAATATACTCAAGCCCGACTATTTTCAGTATGTAGACTCCCTGATGAATATACTCATCGCCCACGGTATAGTACCGGTATATCAGCCTGTGTTTCATGGTTTCGGGTGGAAAGGCAAGACTGTGGCAGGCACCACAGCGGTGCCCGAAGAGTATATTCGGTATTGCAGATACCTCATCGCGCGTTATGGAAGTATGCCGGCATGCTGGCTCGTAAGCGCTGATGGAACGGGACTTGATCCCGCTATACAGCCTGCCGGTGAAGCTATAGAACAAGCGGACTGCTATGGTCAGCCCACCGGTATACACTATAATCCTGCCGATAATTACCTTGCTGCATGGGCACAAGGCGACAGCTCCAAGTGTTTTCACTATAATCGCTCGCATCAGGCAGAGCCGTGGCTTGACTTTCAGTGGGCACAAACCGGACATGATGGGAAGCATGTTACCTATAAAGTGGAGCAGATGTATCAAAATATACCAGTAAAAGCTGTACTCAACGGTGAGCCTACCTACGAAGGTATGGGCGGAGGTACATTAGGACTCGGCTGGTGGCAAGGCGAGGAGGCATGGACACAACTGATGCATGGTGGAACGATGGGTGTAGTATATGGTGCTGCAGGCTTGTGGCAATGGAAAGTAAAGATCGATGAACAGGGCTGGGGTACATGGACAGATCAGCCGGTATCATGGCGTGAAGGTATCGCTCTTGAAGGGAGTAAATATGTAGGGCTCGTAGCGAAAGCATTTCATGGCTATAATTTTACCGATATGGAAAAGCGTTGGGACCTCACCGATGGTAACAAACCGCTGCTGGCGAAGGAAGGTATATTCTATATTGCATACCTGCCTGAAGGTGGAAGTATAGGTATAAAAGAATTACCTGCCGATACCCCGTATCGCTGGTTCAATCCCAAAACTGGAGAGTTTATAAATGTGGGAACTGTGATGGACATCCATACTATATTTACTGCACCCGATAACAACCCATGGGTACTTATTATTGGTAAGCAAAACTCCGCGGATTAACTATAGATGTACCCTGCATAACGATGTAGGTATAGTGTTGTATCACTATAAGGTTGTGTAAACAATCTCTTTTGTTATTCAAAATCTTTTACGGATACCGACTACAATGTTCGTGATCCATACATATTTACCCTGATCGAAGGAGAGCTCCTGGTGTACCGCGCCCAGGCTTGTATTCAGAATGAGATTTCGTTTGAGAGTCTTTTGCCACGCCAGGGCTAGACGCTGGGACTTTAAAATATAGATACCATCGCTGCTTAGACCCGCGGCACTTTGGATTCTGCGATCATCCGGGGAAAAACCATAGCCACCGGTTACCCCAATATAATTATCGGCATCGCTGAAGTAGCGCCTCACCGTCAGGTTGGTGGAGAACGATGTGCCCGGCTCGCCCGGTGTAATATAGGGACGAAGCGAGAACCAGTAACTCTTATAGTACCACCCGAGCGAACCGGTATAAATGGTGACTTTGCTCGTGCTGCCAAAGTATAGATAGCGAACCCCCGCGGAGGCTTCGAGGCTGGCCGGTAGTTTGGTAAACAGCTCAGCACCCACCCGGTGTTGTGGGAACAAGTCACTTTCGGAGTAACCATAGTTGAGATACGCATATATACCATCGGCAATGCGCGGGTATAGGTCTATTTCCGGTTGAATACCGTTGGAAGAAAACCGGTGTGCGTAATTGAGACGAATGATGGAAGAGCCCCACCGGTTGGCGCGCGCGAGCTGTGCCGACAACGCGTGCGCAGGACTAAAGGTGCGGCTGAACAGATCAAGGTCGTAGGAGACACCCGCGGTATATTTCATGCGTGCTTTACGCAGATCGTTTAATAAAGAGATCCCCTTTTCATACGATGGGTTGATGGTAAGCAACTGGTTCAGTACAATTTCGGCTTCATCGGGTTTGTTGAGCGAGTTCAGGATGCTGGCTTTTTTATAGAGCAGGTCTTCTGAATTGGGATAGTAGGAGAGAGCCGTGTTTACAACGGTAAGGCCATGCGCAAACTGGTCGTCCCACATTTCCACATCTACCAGGGCATTGAAGGCGTCTTCATGTTGAGGCGACTGTGCGAGCACCGTTTGTAATTCTTTACGTGCCTGCGCACGCATACCGTCCCACGCATAGGTACGCGCCAGAAATACACGAACATCTATATAGTCGGGGCTGCGTTCCAATATCGTTGTTAACATGGCCCGTGCTTCTTCGCGCTTGCCGGCAAATGCCGTTTCGCGTGCACGCTGGAAGAGTTCATCTACACCAAGCGCTTTCCAGTCCTGACCGTGAACAGTTGTAATTATACTCGTGATCAGCACAAGCGCGGTAATATTATATCGTAGCAGTGAAATCATACAGGTTACTGTTCCTTGAGTTTAAGCTTTAGATCGCGGGCAATCTCCTGTTGAGGATCCCGGCTCAATACTATATCCAGCAAGATGCGCGCAGAGTCGTTCTTGTCTTCGTGAAAGAACGTGCGTGCCTGGCGTGCCAGTAAATCAACGTTACCGCTATCCGCCCGAAGTCCTTTTGCTATAATTTCTTTCATCGCCTGCATATGTCCCTGCCAGTATTCGAGGTCGCCCCAGGCTACATACGCATCGGCATAGGCCGGATTACGGTCGAGCGTTTGCTGCAGGTATAGCTTTGCGCTATCATATTGACCGGCCCACGCATAGGTTCTTGCCAGCAACACACGCGCATCGTGGTAATTAGGACTTTTATTGAGACAATACTTTACTATAGCCCGGCTCGGCTGATATGCTTTTTGAAAAGCAAGTTCGCGCGCCTTCCTATATTGTTCATCCGGTGTCATGGTGTTTACATGTATATCTTCCAGCAGTTGTTGCTCGTGCGCTGTAAATGCAAAGAGCACCGGTTTGGACGGAGACGCCCGCTTATCCACACGATTATTATCGCAGGCAAACGCACTGTTTATTTTAAAGCGCTTTAATTTTTCCGAGAGCGTTTTCTTCATCGAATTATCCTCGACCGGTTCCAGTGCAAGTCCCGGTTGAATGGTATAGAGCCGATTGTCCGATAAAAGATAAGTGCCCTGTACATATTCGCGTATCTCATTTTTATTCCGGATCAGGGCGAGATCAACGTTACTGCTAAAGGTAGTGTCCGTAGCGAGAGGCCCTGCTATAAATGGCATCTCCTTCGGAAAGTCCAGCGCATAGTTTGTAGCAAGATGGCTTAGTAATGTAGGAGTAATGTTGGCATGTACAGCCAGCGAAGCAAAAGTTTGGGTTCGTGTAAGGAGCGGTGAATACAGGATGAGCGGTACATGGAAACGCTTGATCTTGTTATCAGGCGGCATGGGTATAAGACGGTGGTCGCCTGTGATCACAAAAATAGTATTACTGAAGTCTGCTCGTTTGGAATAATATTCCATCAGATTGCGTATAGCCCTGTCGGTATACAACAGACAGGAAAAGATACCTTTGTGCGCTTGTATTTCTTTTCGGACAGCCGGTGAAACAATTTTACCCACTTGCTCATCGACCATGGTGTTGAAGGTAGAGTCGGGTGCTATAAAGGGTTCGTGCGTGGTAAGTGTGAGGTAAATATCCAGTCGTGGTGATTTTATATTGTCCAACGTGGAAGCCGCGAAGGAAAAAACATCATTATCGGCAAAGCCCCACGAAGATGTATTCTTCTTTACGCGATAGGATGCAGGAAATTTACTTTCATCGATGAGGTTGTTAATGCCCTGGTATTCCAGGAATATATCCTGGTTGTCAAAATTCGCATTGCCCCCATAGAAGAAACTCGATTGATATCCGTGTGATTTGAGGAGGCTGATGAGCGTTTGGTGATCGGGCATCGAAGTTCCATAGCTCATAAATCCTTCGTGTCCATAGGGGAGAGATCCCAATATACTTGGCAGCGCTCCGAAAGTACGGCCGGCATTGCTCATGGCGTTCGACCAGTAGAGGCTCCGTTGTGAAAGCGAATCAAGATAGGGAGTAAAGCCTCCGTATGAGGCACCCGGCCCGGTATAATCACGACCCAGTCCTTCCACTATAATAATAACAATGTTAGGCTGTGCCAATGCTTTGCCAATATAGGCACCTAATTTATCGGTATAGCTTACAGGATGCAGAAACGGATACGCGTTTTCATCTACCGTTTCGTAGGCCATTTTATCGCGGATATACTCCTGGGTGCGGTCGGCCAGGTACCAGGTTTTATTTACAGCCAGGTAATAATCCAGGTCGCGGTTATAATTTTCGGGTGCTGCGTGGTGCGGCAGCGCGATGCTGATAAATATAATGAGTGAAAACAAAGCAGCCGTGGAGGATATACCTTGAAGAAAGTTTTTCCGGTAAACCCAATACAGGGCAAATACAAAACCGATGAACAATATGATAAGAAATACAACCGGACCAACTGAAGTTCCGCCAGACGACTTTACCGTTGTAACAATATCATTCCAGGTATAGCCATACAAATCAGTACTCAGCGGCAACAGTGTTACCGTGAAATAATGGGAGAGGGCGAAAGAAATAATGATGAGAATGGTAAACAGTGTTGCACTTATCGCATAGGCTACACGCAGAAACAGCAAAGAAATAATGATGTGCAGCACGATAACCACGGAAGCGATAGACAGCGAAACAATCAGGTCATAACCGATGCCCCTCAACTCATAGGTGGCAACATTCCCTACATTGCTATATTGTCCGGATATCACGATCAGTTCATATAGCCGGATGATCAGGAAAGCGGCAACATACAGGATGGTAGCCGGTAAAATTTTCTTGATCGAGTCAATGATCCTGCTTTTCATAACGGATAAATTACGAAGCAACTTTTTCTTTACTCTTATACTGTACGAAGCCCTGGCGTGTCATCTCGCCCCACGACTTCTTGCCTTTCATCAGATCATAATTACCCCGCAGCGACCACCACACCACGCGCGGGTGAAACCATATCGGTTCGATCAGTGCTATGGCTATCATTTTAAATATATCGCGCTTGGTGGTATACTTGAAGAAGGATGTTTCTTCGGCCAGCAGCGATGACATGGAAATAAAAAATGCAAAGCAGTATACGGCCAATGTCAGCGACAGGAAAAATACCCAGTGTACTTTGCCGAGTATAACCAGCACTATAAAAAATATAAGTCCGATAAATTCAACGAAAGGCGAGAGCCATTCATAAAAGAACCAGAACGGGTAACTCAGCATCCCCATGATACCATAGCGCGGGTTGAAAAATAATTTCCGGTGTATCGACAGTGTCTCAAATGTGCCGCGCGCCCAGCGGTTCCGTTGTCTGCTTAATATCTGGCTGCTCGCAGGCGCTTCTGTCCAGCAAAGTGGGTCGGGTATATAGGCCACCCGGTAGGGCAACCGTTGTTCATGCATATACCTGCGCATGCGCACTACCAGCTCCATATCTTCACCCACGGTTTTATGATTATAGCCACCGGCCTTCAGCGCAGTTTCACGTTTGAACAAGCCGAACGCTCCCGATATCAGCAGCAACCCGTTCAGTTTGCTCCACGCCATGCGCCCGAGTAAAAATGCACGTATATATTCGAGTACCTGCATGCGCGCGATCAGGTTTACGGGTAGCTTGATCTCGATGAGACGTCCTTCTTCAATTATACACGAGTTGGCGATGCGCACAACACCTCCGGAAGCAATTACGGTATTGTCTTCCAGGAAAGGCTTTACCATTTTAAGCAATGCATCCGGCTCAATAATACAATCCACATCGATACACGCTACAAGATCTTTTTTGGAGACGTTAAGTCCTACATTTAACGCATCTGCTTTACCTCCGTTCTCCTTATCTACCACGGTAAGTTTTTTAAAGGCACGGTTCCGCGATTTATAGATGCCGCGCACCGGTTTTGTTGCCACGGTATATTGCAGGTCGTAATTTACTTTTACCAGGTCGAATGCCGGGATGAGCTTGGCCAGTGTGTCATCTTTACTGCCATCGTTAATAATAATTACTTCGTAATTATTATACATGATCGACAGCAGCGATTTTACATTATCAATGATCGTGAGCCCTTCATTGTAGGCGGGAGCGATTAGCGAAATACCCGGAGCAAAAGGCGATGAAAGTATATATTTATAGTCAATGAAATAGTTTCTCCGCATGTAAGCCTGCATCTCGATCATGGAAACAGCGGCCAGCAGCAGATAACTTACGGCAATGGTAATTGCGTATATAAAAATGAGTACGTTAACAATCCAATACAGAATGTCCCACATGCCGTGAAAAGTTAATAGTTATTGCAAGAGCGGTTCCGATACGTGTTCGATCGCTCCTGAAAGTATACCGTTCATTTTTGTATTAAAATCCAGCAGTAGCTGCCGGGCTTCGTCATCCATTTTATATAAAGCCTGCACCGCGTTAAATCGAACCGTATACTCAGGGTGGTCCAGATATCGCAGTATAGTATATTTGTGTTCGGATGTATAGCCGATCCGTCCGAGGCAGCGCACCATGCGTGAGCTGAGTTTTTCACTCGTCCAGAATGCTTCTACGCGTTGGGTAATACCATCGGCCAGTTCATGTGCTTCCAGTGCTGAAATGGTTTCCAGTGCGAGTCCAGCCACACGCGTGTCGGTATGCGATAAAAGTGCTGTGAGAAAAGGTATAGCAGAACTTTGCCGGAATTGACGGGCCATACTTAGCGCAAACAATACAACGTCCAGGTTACTGCTCGAAAACCAGCGACTGAACTGCGGTAATTTACGTGCATCCGATTTGGACAGGTGATAATGTATATTGATGCGCATCCACGGAGAAATGGTGCCGCTATATTGATCAAGAAAGGAAAGCGGGCCTTCATTGTCTAAACGAACCAATGCCAGCAGACTTTCTTCCCGAAGTGTCCGGTTATCAGAAACTATATAAGTACGAATAGTCTCAACAGCCGGTTGATAGTTCAGTTCGGCCAGTTCGCGAATACCCTGTGCCTTCTTTTGCCACGAGTCGCGTTTTAATTTACCAAGACTATACGTATGCAAATCGAGTTCTATGTAAAGTCGTTCCAGTATTTTGGAAGAAGAGCCCGATATACTTTTCTTTACCGATACGAGCTGGTTTACCATTACTTGTCTGGCGAGTGAAGACTTGCCTGTCATGGTACGCAGCGTGTCCAGTTTAAAAACATGCGATGAAGCCGGCACCGAAGATGTAGTCTCCATAATGATCATCGCATTCAGCGTGCGCTGAAAGTAATTCCGAAGTATAGCTTCTTTCTCCTGGCGTTTATTTTTTGTAAACCGGCTCACCAGTATAAAGCCGACAAACAGAATGGCGGCTGTGAAGAATATCAATGCGAGTATAATAAATATCCTCACCTCCGAAGTAGCGTGTATAGCGGTGAAGGATGATTGTTCATTCATAAATTCAGCAAACGTTTAACGCGGATCGCGAGCTCTGCCGGGCTAAATGGTTTGGTGATGAAATCATTGGCCCCTATATCAAATGCCTGCAGCACCGTTTCTTCGAGCCCTTCTGCCGAGAGTATAATGATCGGAGTTTTCTTCTTTAACACCTGGCGCACATGCGTTACAATCTCCAATCCCGAATGAAAAGGCATATGTATATCCGATATAATGAGGTCAAAATCATTTTCCTCGAGTAAACGCTTGGCTTCTCTGCCATCGACTGCTTTTATCACCTCACCAAAATTTTCGCGCGATAATTTGAACCGAACCATGCTGATCAGAGCTTCATCATCATCACAAACAAGAATTTTCATCATCTGTTATCAATTAGTATGGTATTCTAAAAAGTCATTCCTGCCAACAGGTGGAGAAAAAATATTTTTTAATTTATTAAATTTCTTCATGAAAACCACGAGGCGTTCGCTCAAGAGGCGTTACATTTTTTTTATTGGCTCAGTTATAGCTACCATTATAGTATCACAGGCTATTGTACAATATGCCTTGCAGCGACAGAATGAAGATGCACAGTTGATTAATGAAGCGGGCCGGCAGCGTATGTTAAGCCAGCGAATCTCTAAGCTTATACTGTACCTGAATGATGATCTGATTGAAACCGATACCATAAAGATCACGCGGCTCGATACGTTAGCTAAATTATTAGATACCTGGCAACAGATGCACGATCGGCTGATTAGTCAGAACCAGGAGCATAATAGGAGTAAAGCAATCGAATCGTTACTCAATCAAAATATACCACATGTTGCCGGTATAGTATCGGCTGTCCGAAATATACTGCACGATCCGAATGAACAATCTGTCAATGCAGCTGTTGCTGAGATATCGCAGCATGAACTGCCGTTTTTATTGCTGATGGAAAGAACGGTTAACCAATACCAGCGTGAGGCAGAACAGAAACTTGACTATTTTAAAAAGATAGAACTTGCACTCTCGGTTCTTGCTATTGCTATACTGGTGCTGGAGTTCATGTATATATTTCTGCCGGTACTCAAGAGCTTGCGCATCAAGAATAAAAAACTATCGCGGCTCAACCGCGAACTGGTGCAGTCTAATAACGAACTGGTGGCATCTGAAGAAGAGATACGGGTTAACCTGGAACAGATCAGCGCCCTGCGTGAAAGTCTTGAGATACGCGAACGGCAATATCGAGAGCTTGTAGAGAATGCCAGTGATATGATCTATGAACTTGGGCCTGACGGTAAATTTACATTTGTAAATGCAGTGATGGAAGTACACAGTGGCTATACCAAAGAAGAGCTGTTGGGTAAACCATATTGGGAACTGGTGCATGAAGATGATCGGGCAACAACTATACAATTTTACCAGACCCAGTTGAAAGAATGTGCTGAGGTCAGTTATCATGAATTCAGAATGCGTGGCAAGGGACTTGATCTCTGGATCGGGCAAAATGTACGAATGTTCTTTGAGGGTAAATATGCGCATAAGGTAAGCGTTGTGGCGCGTGATATTACGCAGCGCAGGCATGCCGAACGCGCGCTGCAGGAAGCGAAGGAAAAAGCCGAGAACGCCACGCGCATCAAGAGTGATTTTCTGAGTATGATCAGTCACGAGATACGCACACCCATGAATGCGATCATCGGTCTAACCAATCTTCTGCTGGAAGACAAGCTCACGATAAAGCAACAGGAAAATCTGAAGCTGCTGAAATTCTCAGGCGAGAATCTGCTTACCATTATCAATGATATACTCGACTTCAGCAAGATCGAAGCAAACAAAATCGAGATCGATAATATTGACTTTGACTTGAAGGAAATTATTCAGCGCACGGTAAATATGATGGAACACCGTGTCTCTGGCAAGAATGTAAAAGTGCAGGCGTTCTTTGATAGTACATTGCCACAATATCTGAAAGGTGACCCGGTGCGTATCGTGCAGATCATTACCAACCTGATGGGGAATGCTGTAAAGTTTACCGAAGAAGGAGAGGTGAAACTGATTGTCGAAATGCTGAAACGGGAAGGTAAGTCGGTTACATTCCGGTGTACGGTGCTCGATACTGGTATAGGTATAGCTGCTGATAAACTGGATACTATATTTGACAGCTTCTCGCAGGCCAGTCATAACATTACGCGCGAATATGGCGGAACCGGGTTAGGACTTACCATCACCCGCAGACTGATAAACCTGATGGGAAGTGATATAGGTGTTGAAAGTATACCCGGTGAGGGATCGAGTTTCTTTTTTTCGCTTACGCTGGAAGAAGGGCAGAAGCCGGTAGAAGGTACAACCTCCAGCGACCTGGCCACCGTATTGAGAGAACGTTCGATCCGCGTGTTACTGGTGGAAGATAATCGTGTAAACCAGATGGTAGCGGTGAATTTTCTTCAGAATTGGGGTATCCATACCGTTGTGGCGAGCAATGGCAAGGAAGCTGTGGAGTTGATCAAAGAGAAACGTTATGATCTTGTGCTGATGGATCTGCAAATGCCGGTAATGAATGGTTACGAAGCAACGCGTGCTATACGCTCGATGGACGATCCGTACTTTAAGAATATACCGATCATTGCGCTCACCGCTTCGGCCATGATTGAAATGCGCGGCAAAGTTCTGTCTACCGGTATGTCAGACTATATGAGCAAGCCGTTTCATCCGGGCGACCTGCAACGCATCATCAGTAAATATGCATTGAATGAAGATATAAAAGTACCGGCTAACTCCGTGGCGAGTCAGCTTGATCTCTATACCGAGGGCAACGCAGAATTTAAACGTGAACTTATCGGGCAGTTCATTCAGAATCTGAATGAGCTTAAAGTTGTTTTTGAAAATGCATTGGCGGCCAAAGATGTTGAAATGTTTCGCTCAATAGTGCATAAGAGTAAAACAACAGTAGGTGTGATCAACTATAAACCGTTATCGGATATACTTGGCGCTGTGAAAGACGAAATGAAATCTGCATTTGAGCACAATGCTATATTTCCGAATGAACTTCGCATCCGTTTTTATGACGCCAGCGATGATGCTATAAGAATGTTACAGGATGAGCTGCAGCGAACACCATCTACGGCCTAAGCGTTACAGTATATATACAGCAATAAACGTCAGTTAATAAAGTCTTCAAATGCTGTGCGCAGGTTGGTTTCAGTAACGGGCTTCGTCAGGAAAACAGATATACCCATTTCCTTTGCTTTGCGCACATCATTGGGATTTTGTGATGAACTGACAATAACGATTCGCATGGAATCTTTATTCGGAATATTCAATTTCTTAAAGGCTTCAATAAAGGTGAACCCGTCCATGATCGGCATATTCAGATCGAGCAGAATTACATCGGGCAGCGAGAGTGCTCCCTGAAAATAGTCGTTCAGCAAATTGATTGCTTCTTCACCATTCAACGCGGTGTGTATTTCATTTACAATCCCCATCCGTTGAAGTGTTTTCTTACTGATCAGGTTGCACACCTGGTCATCATCAACTAACAAAACTTTTTTCATAAGCCTTTGTGGTTACAGCATAAAATACAACAAGAGCAGAGCAATAACTTTTAAACGAGGAGCAATGAAAGATAACGAATTGTAAAGAAAGAGTCACTCGTATGTAATATTATTTAAGTGATGAATGTTTCAACATAATAACGAAG
>DJFR01000057.1:19507-42504 GCA_002432545.1 Flammeovirgaceae bacterium UBA5867
AGCAACTCGAAGCCAATTTAGCTCGAAGCAAGCAACCAGCAACTAATTCAGCGTGTATCCAAGATAGATGCCAGGACCATTCGTATACATCGGTATCACCGTAAGGTCGCTGTTCTTGTTCTTCCACTTGTAGCGGTGTGTGAGGTATGCCAGGTTGGTGGAAAGTATACCGATACCCGCACCGGCCAGTACATCGGATATCCAGTGGCGGTTATTAAGAACACGCATAACACCTACGGTTGTAGCCATACTATAGGCGCCTACACTATACCATATACTCTGGTCGCCATATTCTTTTGACATGAACGTTGCGGTAGCAAAAGCCTGTGCAGTGTGGCCGGAAGGGAAGGAGTAATTATTACTGTCATCAGGGCGTGTAACCTGTGTAAATTGCTTTACCGAGAAAGTTAATGCAGCCATGATCATTTCTGATTTAACAAGCAACAGCGTACGGTTTCTGAAATCATGTTTACCCTTCACACCGGCCATATTCAAACCGTATACTACAAATACCGGGGCATGCATCATGTAATTATCAACCGTACTGTGGAAGTTCGGCATGTGTTCATTACGCTCTTCACGAACCTCGTAGCGGTTAATAACCGTATGGTCAGCAGTAGCATATATACCCAGCGCGATGAGCGTAACGGGTAATTTAGCAGCGTGAAAGAGTGCGTTTTTACGTTTTACTTTTTGATCAGCAAGTCCTATATCAACCGATTCATGTCGTTTCTGATTGATTTGACCAGTACATACCTGAAAAGAGATAGAGAGACCTACAAGTAAGGCCAGGGGTTGATATTTCATATGTTGTTGCTGATTCCGGAACTTATACAACTTCAAGTTACACATCATTTTATAATTGAAAAAGCGAAAACACGGGTTGAAAAGTACATGTGCCATAACTCGTTGGTACCACAAATAGTATACAATCGCTCAAAAAAATCTTGCGTTGCTATTTCATGGTGGCACCTACGGCAAAGAACAGGCCAGAATCTGCGTTTTTTGGGCTGCTGGCTATCGGCTTCAGGCCGCTGGACAAATACCATTTGCGTTTTCCATCGCCTTATTACTTCCGGATTTCCTAACGTTCGCACTTCCAATCTCCGACTTCTTACTCCTGGCTCCTTACTCCTGTTTTTTCAAAACTCCATCAACCCATTACTAAACGCATAACTGGCCGACTGATACCACGAAATCGCTTCGCGTGTCAGTGCCGGATCGTTACCTTCCTGGCGTTGCAACTCCCCCGCAAGATTTACCTGGTACGTATCCAGCTTCTGCTGTGGCGAGAGTACTACGAGTTTATTATTTTTAACATACCCGAGGCTTTGATAGGTGCTGATAAAAGCGCGTTCGCGGCCGGGTTCGAGAGCAAACATATCGTAGCCGTAAAATTTACTGGTATAGGAAAAGTTGAGCAGTCCGAGTAGCGTTGGTCCGAGATCAATCTGGCTCATCAGTCTCTCCATGCGTGCAGCCTGTACGTTGGCGGGAGAATATATCAGCAAGGGTATATGATATTTATGTATCGGTAATTCCGTTTTGCCAGCGCTGGATGCGCAGTGATCGGCAATGATTACAAATACAGTATTGTTAAACCAGCTCTTGTGTGAGCACGAGCGTATAAAATTGCCGATAGCGTAGTCGGTATATTTCACGGCACCATCGCGACCGGTGCTTGAAGGTATATCAATGCGTCCGTCAGGGTAGGTGAAGGGGCGGTGGTTGGAAGTAGTCATTATATGGGCAAACACCGGTTTACCCGAAGTGACGGTGTGTTCGATTTCCTTTTCTGCTAATGAAAAAAGATTCTCATCAGCAACCCCCCATATATTTTCATAATCGATCTCTTCATCTTTTAATTTGTTTCGATCAACAACTTCATAGTCATTGTTCGCGAAGAAATAGCCCATGTTGTCGAAGTATCCATAACCACCGTAGATGAACTTGCTCTCATAACCTTTTTCTTCGAATACTTTCCCCAATGAAAACAGGTGCTCGTTGTGCGGTCTTCGTACAATGGATTGACCCGGTGTAGGCGGTACACACAGCGAAAGCGCTTCGAGCCCCCGAACCGTACGCGTACCGGTGGCATACAGGTTGGTAAAAAGTAAACTATGTGCAGCGAGCGAATCCAGGAAAGGTGTTATACCCATCGTGTTGCCAAATGTACTCATGAAGTCGGCACTCAGACTTTCTACCGAGATCAAAACGACATTGAGTTTTCTTTCCGGACCAATGTGCTTCACGATGCGGGTAATATCATAAGGCTTGTCAGATATATACTTTGTCTCTGAAGTTTGCAGTAATTTTTTTATCTCCCCGAATGATTCCTCGTTCTTTAATTTTTTATAGAACTGATCGTAGCTTAGCTCGTTGTTGTGATAGGCCGCAAAGAGTTCATACATGCCGTTGCCGGCCAGTTCATTTGCATAAGCGTTGTCACTGAAATGATGCAGGCGTGTGTTGGTGGTAAAAAAGAACAATACCGGTAACGCTATAAATGTGCTTGCGATTAAACTTCGCTTTCCAAAATTCAAAGGTATAGGTTCTTCGGTTTCGATATGATTAACGGATCGGTATACCAGCATAACGCACACCAGCGTAATGCCCGCGAGAATCCAGCCAATCGGATAGGACTCTTGTATGTTCCCCAATACTTCGGTAGTATATACGAGGTAATCAACCGCGATGAAATTAAACCGCGTATTGAATTCTTCCCAGAAGAACCATTCAGCAATGGCGTTGAATAACAAGATATAGGTAAGGATAAAGAATAATCCGTAAAGTATATAGCGGTTCCACTTTTTGGAGTACTGATTGCCGGGTATGAGCCACGTATATATCAGCAAAGGTATACTGAAATACGATGCATTGACGAAGTCATAAAAAAAGCCGATAATAAATATGCCGGCTGTGGTGAGGAGTGATATGTCTACATTCTGCAAGGAGTATAAGAGAAATGTAGTGCGGGTAACCATGGAGATGAAAATGACAATTTTCATCAGGAGAATTACGTTACTAAAGCGCCCCTGATTGATCTGTTTCCAGAAGTTAGCGTTGGAAAAAGCGGCAGACATGATTTGAGTATATATTTAGACTCAAATCAATGAAACGATTCTGAATAAATTCTGAAATCAGAACTTCACCGTAAAAATATGTTTGTTACCTCGGTATATATACGTAAGAGTATATCCGGATAAGTCACATATTTTTTTAACAATGGCAAGTCCAAGCCCTGTACTGGCTTTGTGACTGCTCTCTTTGTAGAAGCGATCAAATATTTTTTCGCCTCCTTCTCTAAAAGGTTCTCCGGGATTTTCGATGGAGAGCATACCGTTTTCCAGGTATATTCTGATCTGGTCGTAGTGTACGGTATGCTGAAATGCATTACGAACCAGGTTGTTGATGAGTATATCGGTTAATGTTTTATTACCTTGAAGTATAAAGGGCGATGCGTGAAGTATATCTATAGCCCCGTTACCGGTAAGTTCCTGGTAATGCGTAATAGAGTCGCGCAGAAGTTGCGTAACATCGATCGCTTCCTTATCAATGAACTGTTCGTTCTCGATCTTCGAGAGCAGCAACAGGCTCTTGTTAAGTTTAGACAGGCGTTGATTCGTGTTGATCAGATCTCTTACCAGCGCAGCCTGCTCTTCGGTAAGGGCATCATCCTGCATGAGCAGGTCTAGTTTGGACTGAAAGATAGAGAGTGGTGTTTGCAATTCGTGTGAGGCATTCTCTATAAATTCTTTTTGCTGCTGAAACACTTCCTTGTTCTTGTTGGTGAGCGAACGGATGGCAGCGTTCAGATCATCAAACTCGGCAATGTTGGTATTTTCATATTGGAAGGCTTCGTTCTTATTAAGTTCATACGCTTTTAACCGTGACAGTGTTTTGTAAAACGGGTTCCATATCTTTTGAGACAGTGAACTGTTGATGAGCAGAAAGCCGCCCAGCAATAGTATCATCAGTATAGCTTGTATAACGCTGATCACGATCACCAGGTCTTCGCTTTCAACAAGCGATGTACGCATCGTGAGTTTATATACTTTGTTGCGCACAACAAAATAGGAGGTGGCTTCGCGGTACGGTTTTACTTCGCCATCCAAACTATCATAAGCAGCTATAGTTTTAAACGTTTCGCCCGCCTGGTAACGATCGGCCGGCTGAATGTTCTGATCATAGGCAAGTTCATCAAACACACGCAGGTCAACATCCAGGTCGTCCAGATATTCAAAGTTCTTTATGTGTTCAACAAACTCTTCGCGTTGCAGGTGAAGACCTTCGTCAACTTCGTTCTCGAGTATAGCACGGATGGAAAGAAAAAATGTGGGGATCCCGATCAATATCAGGATCAGGGAGTAATACAGAAAACTCTTCAAGCTTACATTCAATAACCTCATGCGGTGAGTTTATAGCCTAATCCATATACTGTTTTAATATAGTCCTGGCTTCCGGCATCGGCCAGTTTTTTCTTCAGGTTTTTCATGTGTGCATAAATAAAATCAAAGTTGTCCATCACTTCGGCAACATCACCGGTAAGGTGTTCTGCTATAGCATTTTTAGAGATCACTTTATTTTTATTGGAAATAAGGAAGATGAGTAACTCGTATTCTTTCCGCGTAAGCGCAACCTCTCGATCCAATACCTTTACCGTAAAGGCATCGGTATCAATTTTTATTTCTTTGAACTCAATGATATGACTGCCGTTGAAATTTCTTCTGCGTACAATGGCCTGGACACGCGCAGTAAGTTCGGCCATGTGAAAAGGTTTGGCGAGGTAATCGTCAGCACCCAGGTTCAGTCCGCTGATCTTGTCATCGATCGAGTTTTTGGCTGAGACAATAATGACTCCGTTATTTTTTTTCAGGGACTTTAATTTCTCCAGCAGTTGCAAACCTGTCCCATCCGGTAACGATATATCGAGGAGAATACAGTCGTAGTCGTGCATGCAGATTTTGTCGAGGGCTGTATCGTAGCTATGAGCCTGCTCGCAGATAAATGATTCGGAGCTTAAAAATTTAGCAATGCTTTGAGCAAGTTCAGTTTCATCTTCAACAATCAGCACTTTCATATACCACGGGTATGAACGTCAATAAATATAGGTGCAAACCAGCATACATTGGTTTGATCTGCCTTGAAATAGTTTCATAAAGATGAAATGTGATTCTGAAGAAATTCTGAAATGAATCCGGAATCTACAGTGTCCGCAACCGGTATGCATTCATGGCATATTCACCGAGTTTTTCGGTGAGCCGGTGATTGACGTAAGCACCCACAACCGCGCCAATGCCCGGCACGAGCTGCAGTAATTTGGCAATATCAATATAGTCGCGATACTCTTGCTGAAACGAACGCCAGTCGAATTGATGGATGTCTTCCGGCAGCGGAAACACCTGGTCTTTCCAGTTTACCAACTGGCTATATATTTTGTTACGATGCTCCTGGCTTGAAAAGGTAAGCTGAAATATATGCAGCAAATATATACGTTCTTTATAGTCGCGGGTATCAATACCATAGGTAGCTGCGATTTCAAATAACATTTTCATTTTTATACCCAGCCATATCGGGAAGTCGGCAAGGCCGAGCAGAAGACCACCCGCCCCGGTAATAGCACCTTCAGCTGTAGCGGTATTACGATGGGCACGAATGATAGCACGCGCTTTTTCTTCACGGTCTGCAAGTGACATTTCTGAGACAGGGTTCGGAGTGGTAAGTCCTGCACCGAAGATGAGTGCCCGCGTCATTTGTTTTATACCCGATGTTATAGCAGTGTGTATTTTTTCAGGAATAACGCGGTTGATCCGGTTTTGTGTATTCTTGGAAAGCCTGTTCAGCAACGAAGGCTTTCGCTGCATGCGTTTCTGCCACCGGGCAAGTTCGTCTTGCGCCTGTTGTGTATAGGTGATGAGATGGCCGGTCATATCATGTGTTTGATTAAGCTATACTATAAGATGAAATGTCATGCCTGTATAAAGAACGCGATTAGCCCGGCATTCGTTACAGCACGTGCTACAGCTGTAGACGTACAGCAACATATTTATATAGTTACCGGCAGCCCGAACGAACGGTTTGACGCGTACATTTCAAAATTCAAACAACGGTCATTTGTCTTTTTGCGATTGTTTGAATTGTACAAGCATTGGTTTGAATGCCGCAATGACCAGGGGTATAAACCACTATACTTTTGTATTGTCAACGGAACAGAAAAGTACAGGCCAGTACAAGCAAGTGCCGGTATGATCTCGTACAGAAGCTTGTATCAACTGCTTTCCGCTAACGTTTCATTTAACCCCTATAAATAATAATCACGTATGAAAACCAAAAAAGTATGGTTTGTAACGGGAGCTTCAAAAGGTCTTGGACTCTCGCTTGTAAAGAAGTTACTCGAACAAGGTTACCAGGTAGCTGCTACATCGCGCAAGGTAGATGATCTGAACAACGCAGTAGGTATACGCAACGGAAACTTTCTGCCACTCGCAGTAGATATAGTATCAGAAACCAGTGTCGAAAAAGCTATAGCAGAAACGATCAGCCACTTCGGACGTCTTGATGTAGTTGTGAACAATGCGGGCTACGGTCAACTCGGAGGACTGGAAGAACTCTCCGCAGAAGAAGTACGCAATAACTTTGACGTAAATGTATTCGGCCTGGTGCACGTGGTAAGAAAAGCAATGCCGCATCTGCGTCAGCAACGCTCCGGACATATATTCAATATATCTTCTGTCGCTGGTATTACCGGTGGCTTTCCTGGCTGGGGAATTTACTGCGCCACTAAATTTGCAGTATCAGGCCTCACCGAAGCCCTCGCGAAAGAAGCACAGGAATTTGGTATCGATGTTACCGTAGTGGAGCCTGGTTATTTCAGAACGAATTTTCTTTCTGCCGGTTCACTCGCTACACCTGCTAACCCGATTGATGCCTATAAGAGTGTTCGCGCATCGCAGAGCCTGCATCAGAATATCATAGACGGAAACCAGGATGGCGATCCGGATAAAGCAGCAGAAGCGTTGATCGCGGTAGCGGAAGAAGATCATGCACCGGTACATTTACTCCTCGGAGCAGATGCGTACGCTATGGCTGAACAGAAGATTGAAGATCTGAAGCGTGAAATGGAACAATGGAAATCGATAACCGTTTCTACCGGCTTCCCGAAAGAAGAGCTGTCGCCAAGCGCGCATTAAGATCAAGGCTTGCAAACAGATTGACACTATATACAGGAGGGAAGTGATGATCGCGTGTCAATCTGTTTCNNTATATATATACTATCGAAGAGACTGTGCAAGTGTATTGATGTCTTTTACCTCCAGTACCTTTTTAGGATAACCATAGAGTGCAGCGTTGATCATGGCATAACCAACCTGGCGCAGCGTTGATAGCGCATTGGGAAAAAGCGCACGAAGCGGTTTATAAAGCCACTGTATATATTTATAGAAGGTGTGGGTATTCTTCAGGCCGGGCGTGGGGTGTATATAGCCCGGACGAAAAGCATATACCTGTTTGAAGGGAAGTTTGAAAAGATCATTTTCAGTTTTACCCTTCACGCGGGCCCACATGCTTCTTCCTTGTTCACTGCTATCGGTACTCGCCCCCGAAACATAGCAGAAGGTCATGTCAGGATTAAGATCACACAGTACACGGGCCATGTGTAGCGTAAGTGTATGCGTAACCCGGAAGTAATCTTCTTCCTTCATACCAATGGAAGATATACCCAGGCAGAAGAAGCAGGTGTTATAACGTGCAAGTTCTGAAGAGAGGGGAGTTATAGTAAAGAAGTCCTGGTGAATGATCTCTTTCAGTTTAGGATGTTTAACCCCACACGGTTTCCGGTTGATGACGAGAACCGCTTCAACCTGAGGATGATGCAGGCATTCATGCAGTACGCCTTCGCCCACCATGCCGGTAACACCGGTAATGATAACACGAAGTCCGGAAGTGTCGATTGTATTCATTGTATATAAATTACAGACTATAATATAGAGTTCTAAAATGACAGAAGACAGAAAGATGTCCTAAAGTTTTAAAGTCCTGAAAAGCAGAAGTAATGCGATAGTCGCATACCTGCCGCATTTATTTTCTAAAATATTTATACCCGACCAGAAACTTTTTAAAAAATGCCTATGTAGTAGTGTGTACCAGAACGAAAATCGGAGTTTTCCGTTATATCGAATAATTTAAATGTATCAATAAGATGACTGACCTGGCTTCCACCACCATGAATGCTAAAAAAGCAGGAAGGATTTCGAAAGCGCTTGCTGACCCGAACCGGTTGCTCATTTTAAAAGAGATAAAGAGACGGAACGACTGCCTGTACTGTGTTGAGATAACGGATATAATTGATCTCGCACAACCTTCTATCTGTCACCACCTCAAACAATTAACTGATACGGAAATTATCGTAGGAGAGAAGGAGGGGCGGAACGTGAAGTATAAACTTAACAATGACGTGATGGATGAATATATAGCATTCCTCCAGTCATTGAAAACGGAGTAAATTTTTTTCTGGTCACAAATCGAATTATTTAAATACTTCAATAAATACTAATCTATAAACATGAATGCTAATCGGAACCCCTTGCTGAAAAACGTATCGAAAAACTTAAATATATCAATAAATGTAAACCCCAAGTATATGAAAGTGTTAAACAAACAACGGTTACGCACCCTCGCTTTATCGGTGGCTGGCTCTATGCTGCTGGCTGCTTTTATAGCTGCGTGTTCCTCCCGGGCTGAGGAACTGAAAACAGAGCCCAAAAATGTAGCGGTTCCTACTGGTGTACCGGTAGATGGTGTGATTGTAAAGCCAGGCGTTGTACGCGATGAACTCGAAGTTACCGGCACGGTAGTAGCAAACCAGCAGGTAGATATAGTGAGTGAACTTACCCGCAAGGTAGTGCGCGTCAATGTAAAAGAAGGTAGCAAAGTAAAGCGCGGTACATTACTGTTTCAACTTGACGATGCAGACTTGCAGGCTCAACTGGAACGCTACCGCCAACAGGAGAAACTGGCAAAGTTAAACGAGACACGCCTGCGAGACCTGATCGAAAAAGAAGCTATACCTCAACAGGATTACGATGAAGCTTCTACCAACCTGAAAGTGCTCGAAGCGCAGATACAGGAACTCGAAGTAACGATCAGCAAAACAAGAATCGTTGCTCCGTTTGACGGACAGATTGGTATGATTAACACGCATCCGGGTGCGATTGTCTCTGTCAATACTATACTTACTGATATAGAAGACAACAGTGTAGTAAAAGTGGAGTTCTCGGTACCGGAGAAATATACCAACGTAATTCAACTTGGCAGTGAGCAGACGTTTACCATCATTGCTGATCAGAAACAGTATAAAACAAAAGTAGTAGCACGCGGTGCGAGTCTTAGTCAGGATACACGCACGCTCCTTGTAAGAGGTGTTACAGCAAACCCGGACGGAAGACTTTTACCCGGTCAGAGCGCAAGACTTAATCTGTCATTGAATACATCTGCGGGTGCCCTTACCGTTGCGTCACAGGCATTGATCCCGTCAACCAGTGGTTACTCAGTATTTGTAGCCCGTAAAAATAAAGCAGAAGCATTACCTGTATCCATTGGACAACGCAGTGCGAGTACAGTAGAAATTACCGAAGGCTTGCAGGATGGCGATACCGTGATTGTGAGTAACCTCTTGCGTCTTGGTCCTGGCGCACCGGTGCAGTTCGTTTCTGTTAAATGATCTGCTATAGCAACCCATTATTCTTTCCAATGAAAATTCAATTCTTTAATTCATGAGTGCAATTTCTCAAATAAGTATATCCCGGCCAGTACTGGCAGGGGTAATGTCGGTGCTGCTGATACTCTTTGGTATCGTTGGCTATACCTTCCTCGGCACCCGCGAATATCCCGTTACCGATTCACCCATTGTTATGGTTACAACGGTATACCCGGGCGCCAGTGCCGATATCATCGCATCACAAGTAACAAAACCTCTCGAAGAAGCAGTAGCAGAAGCCAATGGTATACGCGCCATGTCTTCGATATCACGCGAACAGGTAAGTATCATTACGGTAGAGTTTAACCTCGATGCCGATCTCGAAGCAGCCGCGAATGATGTGCGCGATAAAGTATCCAAGTCGCGCCAGCAATTACCGGCAGATATAGAACCAACGATCGTGGAAAAATCCGGTCCTGCTGACTTCCTCGTTTTCCTTACCGTGCAGAGTGATACACGAAGCCTGGAAGATATAACCGACTTTGTAAACATCAACATCAAGGAACGTCTTCAATCTATACCCGGTGTACGCCTGGTGGATTCGTATGCAGGTCGTAAACGCGCGATGCGTCTGCGCATGGATCCGCTCAAGCTGGCATCCTATAATTTAACACCGGCCGATGTACAGGCTGCGCTTCAACGTGAGAACGTAGATTTACCAAGCGGTCGCATTGAAGGTGCCAATACAGAAGTTACGCTTCGTACGCAAGGAAGACTTGTAACCGAAGATGATTTCAACAACATGATCATCGTGCAGAAAGAAGGTGCTATTGTGCGCTTCAAAGATATAGGTACAGCAATCATGTCGTCACAGAATGAACGTACGGCAATGATCGTAGGCGAAGGACCTACAGCACGTTACGGTGTAGGTACGGGCGTACAGCCACAGCGTGGTGCCAACTCGCTCGCCATTGTTGAAGAGTTTAAAGATCGTTTTGATGATATCGTAAAGACAGCTCCGAAAGACTATATTATTTCGCTCGGTAAAGATTTTACAGTGCCGGTGCGTAATTCACTTTCGGAAGTGGAAGAAACACTGATCCTCGCATTCGTACTCGTAGCCCTGATCATCTTTATATTCCTGCGCGACTGGCGCAGTACATTGATTCCGCTGGTAGCGATACCGGTGTCTATCATCTCGGCATTTTTCATCATGTATATAGCCGACTTTTCCATCAACGTATTAACCTTACTCGGATTGGTGCTGGCCATTGGTCTGGTGGTGGATGATGCGATCGTGGTACTTGAAAATATATATGCCAAAATTGAAAAAGGCATGAAGCCGATGGAAGCCGCGCGCAAGGGTTCGGATGAAATATACTTTGCCGTAATCTCCACAACGGTAACGCTGGCGGCCGTTTTCCTTCCTATACTTTTCTTAGGCGGTATAACCGGCCGATTGTTTAAAGAGTTTGCTATTGTTGTTGCCGGTTCGGTATTGATCTCCGCGTTCGTAGCGCTTACACTTTCACCGATGATGAGCGCGTATTTACTCAAAGCCGGTGCCTCACACGGATGGCTCTATCGCAAAACAGAACCGTGGTTCGAAGCCTTGAACCGTGCCTACGAAAAATCGCTCGATGCATTTTTCAGAATACGGTGGATGGGATTTGTACTGCTGTTACTCTCGTTTGGTATAGCGTGGTATCTTTTGCCAAAGTTACCTTCAGAACTTGCTCCACTGGAAGATCGCTCGATGGTAGGTCTCGCAGTAATTGCTCCGGAAGGAACATCATATGAAAGTATGGAGCAAACCATGAAAGAGATCAACAACTATGTATCTGATTCTATACCCGACCTGAACGGTAACAGAACCTATGCCGGTATAGCAGCTTCAGTCGGTACATTGGTGCAGCCGGTGAACGGAGGTTTCCAATGGATCTTCCTGAAAGATCCGAAAGAACGTACGAGCGGACTTACGCAGCAACAGGTATATGAAAAACTGGTAGCGGCATCCGGACGATTCAGAAATGTAATTATGATCCCGATCCAGATTCCGACCATCGGTGGTTTCTCAAGTTCACAGCCGCTGCAATATGTAGTGCAGGCGCCTGATCTGCCGAGTCTCATTGATGTAATGCCGAAGCTGATGGGACAGGTATATCAAAGTAAAAAGCTGAGCTTCCAGGATCCTGACTTCAAGATCAACCGTCCGGAGATTGGTATATCCATCGATCGTCAGCGCGCAGCACAGGCCGGTATATCTACACAGGAGATAGGCCGCACGCTGCAACTGGCCCTGAGTGGAAGACGCTACGGATACTTTATATACAACGACCGCCAGTATGAAGTAATCGGACAACTCGATCGTGAAGAGCGCTCGGCTCCGTCTGATCTGCACTCGTTGTTCTTGCGCGCTGAGAATGGAGAGATGGTATCATTGGACAACCTCGTAACCATGAAGGAAAATGTGAGTCCTCCGGCTATATATAGATACAACCAGTCGTATAGTGTAACAATTTCGGCAACGCCTGCTCCGGGAGTAAGTCTTGGTGAAGCGATCCAGGAAATGGACGGTATCACGAAAAATATACTGCCTCCCGGTTTCAGCACTGCCCTTGCCGGACAAAGCCGCGACTATGCAGAGAGTAGCTCGAGCCTGGTGTTTGCTTTCATCTTTGCAATTGTACTGATATACCTTGTACTCGCAGCGCAATTTGAAAGTCTCATCGACCCGTTCATCATTCTTCTTACCGTGCCCATGGCGCTGACCGGAGCTTTGCTGAGTCTGTGGATCACCGGGCAATCGATCAATGTGTTTAGTGAGATTGGTATCATCATGCTCATCGGTCTTATTACCAAGAATGGTATCCTCATCGTAGAGTTTGCGAACCAGCGCAAGGAAGAAGGACTTTCCGTACGTGAAGCCGTGCTCGCTGCTGCTGCATCACGTTTCCGTCCGATCCTGATGACCACACTGGCGATGATCTTCGGTACGCTGCCCATAGCCCTGTCGTTGGGTACATCTTCGGGCAGCCGCACATCGCTCGGTATAGCGGTGGTTGGCGGACTGATCTTTGCCGGTATACTTACGCTCTATGTAATTCCTTCGGTGTATTCATACTTCTCGCGTGCACATGTGGCCAAAGCGAAAGATGAAGACAACCACGTATCTGAAATCAACAAAGAACAAGCTGTTATAGCTTAACCCCTATGAAATCACGCATATATTATCGTTATATAGTTTTTGCGCTCGCCTCGCTGGTAT
This sequence comes from Flammeovirgaceae bacterium UBA5867, assembly GCA_002432545.1. Lineage (GTDB taxonomy): Bacteria > Bacteroidota > Bacteroidia > Cytophagales > Cyclobacteriaceae > Ohtaekwangia. The sequence goes on from DJFR01000057.1 coordinate 32,470, forward strand.
ATATACCTGCGAGTGCGCAGCAGCAGGAACTGTCGCTGCAGGAAGCTATTACGCTGGCGGTATCATCCAACCCCGAACTGAAAGCCAGTACACTGGAAATCGAGAAGTCGCGCCAGCAACGTGTTGTAGCACGAAGCCTGTATTTGCCTACTGTAAATGTTAACGCACAGGCCAATCATTATTTTCAGTTAACTCCTTTCTTTGGGTTTGGCGAAAATACTTCCGAAGGTAAAATTCCCTATGGAAGATTTGGCGGAGAAGACCAGGTAGGTGCTGCTATCGCTGCGGTGCAACCATTGTATAATCCGCTGGCGCATCCATCGCTGCAACGCGCACGCCTGGAAGAGCAGGAGAGTCGTGCTGCATCGCGCGGTAAACAACTGGTGGTACAAACACTGGTGAAGCAAACATACCTGCGTATACTGGTGCTGAACGAACGCATCAAGTTACAACAGGAGAGTATAAATCGTAACAAGCGCGTGTTGCTGGATTCGCGATCATTACTGCTGCAAGGTAAAGGACTTCGTGTGGACACGTTGCGTGCCTATACATCGGTGAAAAACCTCGAGCCCGATCTTGTAAAACTTTCGTATGCTGTGGAAACCAGCAAGCTTCAGTTGAAGACACTCATTGGCATCGATTCACTCAATGATATTGTGCTTACTGATTCGCTGGTAGTACCGGCACCCGGCACACTGCCTTCGGAAGAACAGGTATATAATGAAGCGAAAGCCAACAATCCGGATTTCCAGGTGCTGGCGTTGAAAGAACAGATCAGTCACCAGAGCGTGCGTACAGCCAATGCGTTGCGTAAGCCGGTGCTATCTGCTATAGCGCAATACCAGGTGCAATCGCAGACTAATAATTTCGAGTATGGAAATGCATATTACCCTACATCATCATTCGTAGGTCTTCAGTTGTCTGTTCCGCTCTTTACAGGTTTCAGCACCCAGGCCAAAGTAAAGCAGGCTAATTATAGCAAAGAGCAATCCGGACTTACGCTGCATTATGCGCATGAGCAGTTACGCTCCAGTGTACATGAAGCACTCGCACAAAACCAGGAGACTATTTTGCGCCTGCAGAATACCGCCATCGTAAAAGAGACTGCGCAACTGAGCTATAACATTATTCAGTATCGCTACAAAAGCGGCATTGCATCGCGACTGGAACTTACCGATGCAGAGCTTGCACTCTCCACAGCTCAATCCAATTACCTGGAAGCGGTATATGATTATCTGAATGCACGCATCGTGTTGCTTAGAATTATGGGAAGTGCCGAGTAAATATATACCCGGCTGCTAAATCCATTGCGCAAAGTTGTGCTAAGATATATTTTCTTGGTGCTACTTTGCGCATTCTTTTTACTGTCTTTGTGTTTTGGTTTTTTATCTTCGGTTAACGGATAACAATTCACGATTAACGGATAACAACTAACGGATCACGATTACCATGATAACACGAGTATGGCACGGCCGAACCCGCAGCACCGATGCAGGCCGCTACCTGCAGTTTCTCCACGATTCCGGTATAAAAGACTATATAGCGACTCCCGGAAACCGTGAAGTAAAAATATGGCGCAAAACAGAAGGTGAGACTACGCACTTCTGGACTATATCTGTATGGGACAGCCTCGAAAGCATCAAGGCCTTTGCAGGTGAAGATGTTGAAAGAGCACGTTACTACCCGGAAGACAAAGACTTCCTTCTCGAGTTCGAACCTAAGGTACAACACTACGAATGCTTCAATATTAAATAAGTCATATATACTATAAGTCTTCTTAAGAAGTAAGAAGATAATTTCACCAATCTGTTTTTTTGAAATTATGGCTTCTTACTTTCTGCTTTTGCTTTTTATTTTTTGAGCAGGTCGATAGCGGCTGCGCTCATGGCGGCTATGCCGGTTTTGATTGTCGGTTCGGGTAGCGGAGAGAATGCGGAGGAGTGCAGGGATGGTAATATAGTTCCTTTTTCTTTTGATTCCTTTACCAACGCAGGGTCTACGGTTCCGAGCCAGAACATACAGATCGGTACTTTTTTATCCTGTAGTCCAAACCGACTGAAGTCTTCGCCTACCATCGCAGGTGGCATCTCGACTACATTGTCCTTTCCGAAATTTTGTTCGAATACCGTAACGAGTCTGTTGGTTAGTGCAGCATCATTGAGTGTAGCCGGTGTTTGAGGATCGTTGATGGTTATCTCCGGCATCTTATCAGGAGGTAAACCTGCGAGTAAAGCAAGTTGTTTACTCATGCGATGAATGGATACAATGATCTGTTCACGTACCTGTGGTGAATAGGAGCGAAGCGTGAGTTGCATCTTTACCTCATCGGGTATAATGTTATGCACCGTGCCACCGTGAATTGAACCCACCGTAATAACCGCCGGCTCCAATGGATTGATCTCGCGACTCACGATGGTTTGAAATGCCATGATCATTTCGGCACTTAATACTACCGGGTCGATCGTAGTGTGTGGAGCAGCGCCATGTCCGCCTTTGCCATGCACGGTAATGTTCATCATATCGACACTCGCCATGAACGGACCTGCATGATAACCAACTTTACCTGCTTCAAGACTCGCATGATTGTGCAGCGATATAGCATAGTCCGGGGTGGAGATCTTATCATAAAGCCCTGCCTTGAACATGAGGTCTGCACCAAAACCATTTTCTTCTGATGGCTGCGCCACCATGACGAGTGTCCCTTTCCAGTTCTTTTTGGTTTCAACAAGCGCGCGAGCTGTGCCTATAAATACTGTCATGTGTATATCATGACCACAGGCGTGCATCACCGATACTTCCGCTCCGGCTGCGTTAATACCTTTGGCTTTACTCGCATAGGGTAAACCAGTTTTTTCTTCGAGTGGTAACGCATCCATGTCGGTGCGTATCAATACGGTTGGTCCCTGGCCATTGGTATATATACCTACCACACCATAACCGCCCACTTTCTCAAGCACGTTAAAGCCAAGCGAGCGTAACTCGGTTGCCATGATCTGCGATGTCTTTTCCTCGTGCAGCGATAACTCCGGGTTCTGATGCAATTGCCGGTATAGTTTCTCCAGTGAAGGATATTGTTTGTCCGTATAGGTGTTGATCTGCTTTGCAACAGGCGATTTCGTTTGTGCCTGTATAGCCTGAGCAGCAACAAAGAATACAAGAAGCGTGTGTGCTATTTTCATAACAGCAATATAATAGTTGAATGGTTACAGATGCCGGTAAAAATTGCAGCGTGGTGGCGATACAATTTTTACATCGTTTGTGGCTGTTATTCCAAAAAATATCGATCAGGAAAAAGCCGTGCAACAGACTATAAAGGTGGAAGCCGTTGCGTGGTAAATGTAGTGTACAACGATCAATAATCAATATACATACTTTTGATTGCCATAAATTGCCTTAAGGTGTATAGTTGTTTGTATTTTCCTGCAGCCAGCAACCTGTAGCCAGTTGCCGTCTTCTCTTCCTCGCAGCTCGCATCTCAAAACTCGCAGCTGATTCACAGGGTCGGAAAATTATATTTCCCGATGTATATTTCGTGAAAACTGTATCCCTTGGCGACTGCACATCCGGTTGAATTACTGAACATCACACATCACTATTCCGGTGAACCGGTTTTATCCGATGTGTCGCTTGCCGTTGAGGCAGATCGCGTTACGGTGATACTCGGTAAAAGCGGCAGTGGTAAATCAACACTGCTGCAGATCATCAATGGTATGATTAAACCGGGCACCGGACAAGTAAAGGTATTCGATGAACCGATCGCATATAAAGATATTCACGCGATGCGTTTGCAGATGGGATATGTTGTACAGCAGGTAGGTTTGTTTCCGCACCTTACCATTTATGAAAATATAGCGCTGCTGGGGAAAGTTGCGCATAGGCCCCCCGATGTAATCCGGAAACGGGTTGAGCATCTGATGGACATGGTAAAGTTGCCGTTGCTGCACCTCGATAAATATCCTTATCAACTTTCCGGAGGAGAACAGCAGCGTGCAGGACTATGCCGCGCCATGTTGCTGGAGCCACCCTTGCTGCTGATGGATGAACCGTTTGCTGCACTCGATTATGAGACAAAGCATGCGATCTACGATCATCTTCGTTCGATCCAGGAACATGAACCCCGTACCATCATCCTCGTATCGCATGACCTGGAAGAAGCTCAACTGCTGGCGGACAAACTCGTGTGGTTACAGAACGGCACGATTAAAATGACAGGTGATACTTCGGTTATACAGTCGATACAGGAATCATACCGGAACGGAAAATGAGACATATAGTATATATCATCATATTAATCGCTGGATGCATCACAACCGCTGCGGCACAGAAACCGATACGGGTGGGAGCGAAGCATTTTAATGAAGGGTATATATTGAGTGAGATGATCGCGCTGATCCTGGAAGATGGCGGCTTTGTTGTGGAGCGTAAATTTAATCTGGGGGGCACTGTGGTAAGTTTTGAAGCACTGCGCACCGGTGCGATTGATATATACCCGGAGTATACCGGAACCATTGCTGCCGAGATTTTGAAGCAGGACGGCAACGTAGGTATCGCACGTTTGTCGGAGTTGTTGCAGGATAAATGGCAATTACAAATATCCGAGCCGTATGGTTTCAACAATACGTATGCCCTGGTTTTGTCTAAAGAGCTGGCAGATAAGACAGGGGTAAAGTGTATAACCGATCTCGCACAACACGCTGAACTTCGTATCGGTATGAGCTTTGAGTTTTTGAAGCGTGCCGATGGATGGGACAACCTGGCAAAACACTATATATTGAAACAGCAACCAATCGGGCTTGAACATGGTCTGGCGTATCAGGCTATACAGGAGAAGAGAATTGATATAACCGATGCATACTCAACTGATGGTGAGATCAAGCGTTATTCACTTGTCGTATTGAAGGATGATAAAGCATTTTTTCCGGAGTACCAGGCAGTGTCTTTTTATTCAGCGACACTTCCGGAAAAAGCAAAAACATTGTTGCATAAACTGGATGGCGCGATAACCGAAGATGAAATGCAGCGAATGAATTCGCAGGCCTTGTTCGAGCAACGCAGTCATCGCGAGATCGCGAATGAATTTCTGGTGAGCAAAGGAATCATTGATCATAAAGACAATGTTTCCGATACAGGTATAGCTGCCATTCTGGAAAAGACGTGGATCCATATGCAACTCACGTTCATGGCGCTTCTGGCAGCCATCGTAGTAGCGTTGCCGATCGGTATACTGCTATACCTGTATCCGTTCGCATCCAAAGCTGTATTGTACGTTGCCGGTATATTGCAAACTATCCCTTCTATAGCTTTGCTGGCATTGCTTATACCGCTGGCCGGTATTGGTACTATACCTGCCGTGATTGCATTATTTCTCTACGCATTGCTTCCTATACTGCGCAACACAATGATTGGTTTATTTACAGTAGATCCTCCGTTGAAAAATGTGGCTACTGCCATGGGGCTCACGCGTATTCAAAGACTCAGACTGGTAGAGATACCATTGGCGATGCCGATGATCCTGGCCGGTATACGCACTGCGGCAGTTATTAATGTAGGCACGGCAACCCTTGCTGCCTTTATTGGTGCCGGTGGTCTGGGAGAATTTATAGTTACAGGTCTTGCGCTGAATAACACCTCATTGATATTAAAGGGTGCTATACCCGCAGCACTGCTTGCCATTATACTCGAGCTGATTTTCGAAGCAATTGAATGGATGCTGATACCGCGCCACCTCCGGCAGAAGGTACTATAATTTTTATTTATGAATGTAGGCGTATAAATATATACCAGTTACGATCAATACTCAGCATACTGTTCGTCCATATAGCACCAGGCCCAACGCTCACCCGGCTCAGCCGATATAGCAACAGGATGACCTGTAGCATGCGCGTGTTTCGAAGCATGCTTATTGGGAGATGAATCGCAGCACAAGGTAACTCCGCACGTTTGGCACGTACGCAGGTGCATCCACTCATCTCCGGTTTTTATACATTCTTCGCAGATATACTCCTTCGCTTTTTTCAGGGAATGAAGTTCTTGCAGGTGCTGGCATGTTTCGTTCGGCATATAGGCACTCCGTTAATTTTCGGCTAAATACTGGTGAACAAATTTAATAGCCATGGCACCTTCGCCCACAGCAGAGGCAACACGGTTCATGGCACCAGACCGTACATCTCCGGCAACAAAAATTCCGGGACTGCACGTTTCGAGCAGGTACGGTTCGCGCGTCAGCTTCCAGGCTTTCTTAAACGATTCGTACTTCAACAGGTCGCGACCGGTTTCAATAAAACCTTTGTCATCTTTAATAATGTCCAAAGTGATCCAGTCGGTAACAGGTCGCGCTCCTATAAAGATAAACAAGGCTGCAGCTTTGGCGCGCTCGCGTTCACCACTTACTATATTTTCAAGTTCAAGCTCTTCGAGCCGGTCTTCACCATATACCTGTCGTACGACCGTCTCCGGACGCAAGACTATATTTTTCGTTCCTGCAATCTGGTCAATCAGGTATTTGGACATTGTAGCAGTAAGATCCTGCTTGCGTATCACAATATGCACACGGTTTGCAAAGTTGGCCAGGTACATGGCAGCTTGTCCCGCAGAGTTTCCGCCACCGACTACATATACATCCTGCGAGCGGCACGCGTGTGCTTCCGTTGTAGCTGCACCGTAATATATACCGGCACCGGTAAATTTCTCCACGTCAACAGCATCCAGTGTCCTGTAGTCAACACCAGTGGTAATGATCACACTTTTTGTGTTGAGTGTACTGCCATCGGCCAGCTGAATTATTTTATAGTGATCTTTCAGCGATATACTGGTCACCTCCAGCGGAGACAGGAACTCCACACCGAAACGTGTCGCTTGAGACAATGCACGTCTCGATAAGTCTGAACCACTGAGTCCATTCGGGAAGCCGAGGTAATTTTCAATGCGCGAACTTGTACCGGCTTGTCCACCGGGAGCACGTTTCTCAATGATGGCTGTAGCAAGTCCTTCCGAACCTCCATATACCGCTGCTGCCAGACCCGAAGGTCCTGCACCAATAATAGTAACATCATACATCGGCTTCGATGCCTTCGATCGCATGCCGGTCTTTTCACCAACGAGTCGTATATCCGGGTTGAGTAAAAATGATCCGTCTTCGAAAAATACAGCCGGCAGATCTTTCGCTTCGATCTTGTTCAACTCGGCAAGTTCATGACCGATCTCGTTGGATTCATAATCGAGCCACTGATACGGTATAAGATTGCCGGAAAGAAAATCTTTGATCTGGTGCGAGCGTGGTGAAAACTGGTAGCCCACAATGCGTATACCCTGAAACGCAGGTATATGTGTACTCTGCCATTCTTCCAGTTGATCGGTAAGCACCGGGTATAATTTTTCTTCCGGTGGATCCCACGGTTTCATCAGGTAATAGTCAAGTTGTACATCGTTGATCGCTTTGATAGCAGCTTCCGTATCGGAATAGGCTGTGAGCAAAATACGTTTTGCTTCCGGAAATATATCTTTGGCACGTTGCAGAAAATCAACACCAAGCATCTCCGGCATACGCTGGTCGGAGAGAAACAATGCTATAGCTTCATTCTTATTTTTAAGATCAGTAAGCGATGTCAGCGCTTCGTTTGCTGATGTTGTGCTGATGATGCGATAATCTTTCCCGTACTGATTGCGCAGGTCGCGAACAACCGCGCGTAAAACCTGCAGGTCGTCATCAAGTATAAACAGGATAGGTTTTTTCATGGTAGCGCTTCGTATAGGTTTATTGAATCGGTATACAAACAGCAAATGCTGTACGGCCCGGTTGTGATTTAACAGTTACTTTTCCGTTGTGCTGAAGAATGATCTGGCGAACTACTTCTAGTCCCAGGCCGGTTCCTTTGCCTACAGGTTTAGTAGTAAAGAACGAATCGAATATTTTATCCTGTATATCTTCCGGTATACCCGGACCATTGTCGATTACATATACTATAATAAACTCGCGGTCTTTTTCAGCTTTGATTTCCAGTGTTGCATTCGGTCGCCCTTCCAGTGCATCAAGTGCATTGTCAATCAGGTTTGTCCATACCTGGTTCATGGCGCTCACATATATACAGGGCTCCGGCAGATCGTCTGGTATAGTTTCAAGTACGGTTACCTGGTTTTTTTTGATCTTGTGGTTCAGCATCGTTATGGTATTGCGTATACCTGCGCGTAACTCGGCCCGTTCTTTTGCAGGAGCGCGATCCAGGTGGGTATAGCTTTTCACCGAAGTAACCAGCACATTTATTCTGCGGGATGCCTCTTCGATTTCGTTCACCAGCCGTTCCGTTGTAAGTGCCTGTGCAATCCAGTTCAGTACCGCGGGGCGGTCTTCCGTACGTAAAATTTTATTGAGTTCTTCCAGGTCATTGGTATCAATGAAAAACTCAACAAATATACTCGCGGTTTCATAGGCATCGTCAAGCCCTATATCCTGCAACCATTCTGCCAGTTCATCTTCCCGTTCAGATTTCTCCATCAACGACAAAGGCTTTTGTGTTGCTGCGGTCGTTATCTTAGTATCAACAAACTGATTTACCTGGTCGACTATAGCTTCGGTAGCACGGATGTTAATAACGCGTTTGAATTTCTCCGGTACATTTCCCAAATGTTTTTTTAATTCCTGCGCACATCGCACGATCGCTGCGGAGGGATTGTTCAGTTCATGTGCAAGGCCGGCAGATAATTTACCGAGCGCCATCATCTTGTCATCCTGCTGTTGCTGATGCGTGAAGTCGCGCACGCGATCGGTCATGGTATGCACGAGTACTTCTGCAAGCTCCGGGTGTTCGCGTATCATTTCAACAAAGTGATCTTTGTGCAGTGAGAAAAGTCTGGTATCACCCACGGCTGTACCTTCAGCTCCGGCAGCCTTCATTCGTGAGTAGGGAAGCAAGCCGGTGATCTCACCTTTTTCTGCAGTGCCGAAATAACGTGTCGTGTTACCCTGCACCCGGTATAAATCTACACCGCCTTCCAGAACAACGCGCATGCTGTCGATCGGCTCACCCAGCGAAAAAAGTTTTTCACCGTCCTTATGTTCCGATGTTGTTCCTTTTTCCGAGAGCCATACCAGGTGACTTTCCGCAAGGTTTTTAAATTCAGGAACTTCCTTCAGTGCCGCGAGAATATTCATACTGTAAAATATACTTCCTTTCGATTACAAGTCCGAAAGTAGCTCAGCTTTTTTTACGGAACAGCACATCCGCGAAATAATATTTACGATCGTAGTAATATTGTACAACTTCGAGTCCGGTACGCGCAGCCAGTTTTTCAATCATGGCAACATCATACTTCTGCGATACTTCCGTATGTATTAATTCCCAACGTTTGAAATGTATAGTCTTATGAAGTGCTTCTATATGTACATCCTGGTCGTTCATACTTACCAGGTAGCTTTTGGTCATGCCGCTTTCCGGATCATAGTATGGATAATGACTGAATTGATCCACCTGAAAATCAGCTCCGAGTTCACGGTTCAGTCGCACCAGTAAATTCAGATTAAAATCCCGTGTGATACCGTGAGGGTCATCGTATGCTGCCTGCACAAGTCGCGGATCCTTCTTCAGATCAAAACCGATCAGCAGTTGATCACCTGTATCCATACCGGCAGCAATAGCAGCAACAAAATGCTCGGCAGCAGCCGGTATAAAATTACCTATGTTGGCACCGAGAAATAAATATACCTTTCGGTTATGGTCGCGCTCGTGTATCGATACTATAGCTTCATCATACGGTTTATTAACCGATTGAATGGAAAGTGAAGGCACTGCGTTCAGTAGTCTCTCTGTTAGCTGGTNNGAGCACCGTAGAAGATATATCGACCGGCATATATTGAAATGAAGTATGATGCTCACTGAAATGCCGCAGGAGTATTTCTGTTTTCAGTCCATCCCCTGCACCAAGCTCAATCAGATCAAATATACTTCCGTCAACAGCAAAATGTTGTCGCAGACTTTCTTTGTTAGTTTTAAGGATTTCGTATTCACAGCCGGTTAAATAATATTCAGGCATGCGCATAAT
>DJFR01000057.1:42646-46321 GCA_002432545.1 Flammeovirgaceae bacterium UBA5867
TACCATTTGATTGATCATAAATTTACCGTTATACTCACCAACCGCTCCGGGCGGTTTTTTATACCCGGGGTAGGGAAGGTATGCACTGTTGGTATGTTCCCAGCGTTGTTGCCAGCGAAATTGATCGCTCGCTGCTTCCCATTCAAATTCCGTTGGCAGACGCATGCCACTCCATTCAGCAAAAGCTGCGGCTTCATAGAAGCTGATGTGCGTTACGGGCTCTGCCGGATTTACTTTTTCAAAACCCGACAATGCATACCGATGCCACACACCATCCTGTTTATACCAGTATAGCGGACTATCAATTCTATTTTCATTTACCCACGCCCAGCCATCACTATGCCAGTACAACGGATTTTTATACCCGCTATCGTTGATGAAGGCTATATATTCTTCGTTCGATACCAGGCTCCTGCGAATGCTGAAGGCCGGTAACAGTATACGGTGAACGGCATGTTCATTGTCAAAAGAAAAACCGGGAGCGTTGTGCCCGATTGAAAATGTTCCTTCATCTATAGTCACAAAGGTATGATCATCTTCTGCGAATGGTGTCTCCCGGAAATCTTCGCTATAGGGTGGAAAGAGCGGGTTGTGTCCCAGTATATATTTGATGTCAGTATATAATAACTCCTGGTGCTGTTGTTCGTGATTGAGACCTAATTCGATGAGTGGTATTATCGTTTCTGATGCTGTGGAAAGAAACGCTGCCATGTGCTCATCGACATACGCGCGGTATGCAAGAATTTCATCTACCGTTGGCCGCGACATGTTGCCACGATGCAGTCGCAACACGCGTTCTCCAACACTGTCATAATAGCTGTTGAATAAAAACGAGTATCGCGGATGAAAGCGTTTATATTGCGGAGTATATTTTGAAAGAATGAACTCTTCCCAAAACCAGGTGGTGTGCGCCAAGTGCCACTTCGGAGGACTAACATCCGAAACGGGTTGTACTACATAATCCTCCTTTTGGAGTGGGGCGCAGATTTTTTCAGAATATTGGCGTGTGGCCAGATAGCGATTCTTCATGCCGTATAACAGAACGATAAGCCGGGTTGTTAATACTTTTGTAAATTATAATGCCAGCGGGTGAAGTAACACATTTATTGTACGGATAACAACACTTTACGGCAACGTTGCCCGCAAGTTTGGGATGACAGTGATTTAAAAAAAATGCAAATGATATTGCCTGTTAAAATTTGCAGAATGTTAATCTGCTCATAATCACCGTTTCACAACAACGAGCGAGCTTTACAAAAGCTGCAGGATGTACAATTCGTGGAATCTTTTGTGTCATCATCTTTGTTTAAATTGTCAGGAACATCCCTATGAAAAAGAAGCACGATATGAAAGCAACGTACTACTCGATTCTATGCCAGAAGTTTGCCATGTATATATCGTCAGAAGATGATAATGATGATCTGTTCCGGTGGCTCTACCAGGATAATAACAACTGGAATATTCTCTTTCAGGCGTGTGCCCGTTTTCGCATCTTCAGATTGCGCAATGCCCCGGAAGGAAATTAGTATCGCGCGACCTCGCTTTTCAAACTTCTGTCGTTAACACGCGCGTGCGATCATCTGCCTGCACAACTTGTGAGTTGTCTATAGCGTGTCATCCTCTGTATATAGTATCTGTTATTTTCATTGTGGCAAAAGCTTTTATAGTATTGCCGGATAGTTGATGTTTCCTGCTTTACAGGGAATTGCTTCCACAGAATCTTTTTATGCACGATGGCTGAACTCGAAAAGTACAGTGCCGTTCATAAGTAAAGTATAAACACGTTTTGCTCTATAGTTTTTTAAATCAAACCTGTCCACATGTATTTTATGGGCTGGCAGGATTTTATACATCATGCGTCATTAACTTAATTTCGACAGAACATGGCAACACAGGATTACTTGAACATCGCGGATTCACTTGCACTGGACGGTAAAAGTTATTCATTCTATAATCTCCGGAAGTTGCAGGAGCAGGGCTATGCAATTTCGAAACTTCCGTTTTGTATACGGGTATTGTTAGAGAACGCTATTCGACATTATGATGATTATGTGGTAACAAAAGATCACGTGAATACACTGTTGCAGTGGAAGCCTGAGCCGGAGGAAAAAGAAATTCCGTTTATGCCCACACGCGTGCTGATGCAAGACTTCACCGGTGTGCCGGCCATTGTAGATATAGCTTCGTTGCGCAGCGAGATGGCGCGTAAGGGAAAGAATATAGCGCGTATCAATCCTCTGATACCGGTTGACCTGGTGGTGGATCATTCGGTGCAGGTAGATTACTATGGGAATAACGATGCGTATAGGCTTAACGTTGATCGTGAGTATGAACGCAACAGCGAGCGTTATCGGTTTCTGAAATGGGCGCAGAATGCATTTGATAATTTTTCAGTTGTCCCTCCGGGCATGGGCATCTGTCACCAGGTAAATCTGGAATATTTTTCAACGTGTGTTGCTGAACGCAACGGGTATGTATTTCCGGATTCATTGGTAGGTACAGATTCGCATACACCGATGGTAAATGGTCTTGGTATAGTAGCATATGGTGTAGGAGGTATAGAAGCGGAAGCAGCCATGTTAGGACAACCTCATTTCTTTACCGTGCCGGAGGTAATCGGATTAAAGTTGAAAGGAAAATTACCGGTTGGCAGCACGGCTTCTGATCTTGTGCTGACCATTACAAATCTACTTCGCAAGACTAAAGTGGTAGGTAAATTTGTGGAAGTATTTGGTGACGGATTGGATTCATTATCCGTACCGGATCGAGCAACCATTGGTAATATGTCGCCCGAATTTGGTTGCACCATTACGTATTTCCCGATCGACAGTAAAACGCTGGAGTATCTCGATAAAACAAACCGCCCCGCGCGTGTTGTCGAATTGACTGAACGCTATACCAAAGCCAATTTACTATGGCGTGAGCATGAAGATGCTATTGCGTATAGCCAGGTAGTTGAACTCGACCTCGGTGCCGTGGAGCCGTCCATCTCCGGACCAAGTCGCCCGCAGGATAAAATAAATCTGCGCCAATCGAAAGCAGTTATACAGGATATACTTGAAAAGGCGTATGCACAGAAGCTCGCACCTGTATCAGCACCTACCGTTGGTAAATGGAAAAGTGAAGGCGGAAATATACAGCCTCCGGTTGCAAAAGTAATTGATCACCCGGGTGTACATGAAATCAGTGTAAACTACCATGGCGAAACGTTCGATCTGCGCGATGGTGCTGTTGTTATAGCGGCCATCACCAGTTGTACCAATACATCTAATCCGGATGTGATGATTGGCGCGGGACTGCTGGCGCAAAAAGCATTGGAGAAAGGTCTGAACACAAAACCGTGGGTGAAGACAAGTCTTGCACCCGGTTCGAAAGTAGTAACGGATTATTTACAGGAAGCAGGACTGCTGACGAAACTCGAACAATTGAAATTCAACGTTGTTGGGTATGGATGTACTTCGTGTATCGGAAACTCCGGACCNNATGGTCGGTGCTGCACTTTCAAGTAACCGGAATTTTGAAGCGCGCATTCATCCGCTGGTAAAAATGAATTTCCTCATGTCGCCTTTGCTCGTAGTAGCATATGCCATTGCAGGCCGCATGGATATTGATTTTTATAATGAACCGTTAGGGCTTGGTAATAACGGACAAGATATATACCTGAAAGATATATGG
>DJFR01000126.1:0-2078 GCA_002432545.1 Flammeovirgaceae bacterium UBA5867
ATAAAAATGACGACAGTGCCTGTTCGGACGCAAGCGCTTACGGTTGATGTGAGCTCTTTCGCATCAGGACTATATGTACTGAAGCTTCATAACGGAAGACGAACAATTATCCGGAAGGTTATCAAAGAATAGATTGTTACTTTAATGCTTAATGAAAACCCTGACTATAACTATGGTCAGGGTTTTTATATGTAGGAAAGTCTGATATGGCTGTTGCTACATCTGTTGAGTATATAGTCAAGTGTCATGCTAACGATTGAATATATAGTATCAGTCGATTGAAGAAATAACGATATGTCCCTCCTGAATTCATGAATTGACCCCCGGTATAAATGGCGTTTGCTGATAGATTTGTTTGGTGTCGGGAAGGGTGTTCAATGTATCAATCCGTATATATGTTTAACTAAACTTGTTCAAACGGTGAATATAGGGTGGCTATTCTATTGTTGCGTTGATATATACCTATATCCCGAAATTCCGTATCGATTGTTTCAAATTAAACCCAGACCCATGAGAGAAAGAATTTTACGATTAAAGACGATGTGGCATTGTCTTGCCGTTTCAGATTTTGGTGGCACTGTTAAGTCTGCCAGTAAAGTTATTCGCAACGCGGTTGTCTCAAGTTGTTTCGCATTGATGATGACTATCGTTTCACTGTCCTGTACAAATGCACAGAGTACATTTTATCCGGGAGGTGATTGGTATGATGTCAATGGCAACATCGTTCAGGCTGTTGAAGGCGGTATTATGCAAGTAGGAAATCTGTATTACCTGTGGGGTATGGATCGCTCGCAAAACAACTATCGCTTTCGCGGAGTGAATTTATATTCTTCACCCGATCTGAAAACATGGACCTTCGTCAATACAATCCTGAGCCGAACATCACATCCCGACCTGGATAATGATGCTGTTGTAGAACGTCCCAAACTTCTCCACAACACGAGTACCGGTCAATTTATACTTTGGGTACACTATGAGGGATGGAATGCTTACTCCACTGCTGAAGTCGGCTATGCTACCAGCAGTACAATAGGAGGGAACTATACCTGGCAGGGGCATTTCCGTCCACTCAATAATGATAGTCGCGATATGAATGTATTTAAAGACTCCGATGGTAAAGCATACCTGATCAGCAGTGTCGCTATAAATTCACAGGTAGTTATCATGGAGTTGGATGCATCCTATACCTCACCCGTGCAGGAAGTATTTCGCGGGTATAACAGTAATTCCAGTTCCGGTATAGGTTGCGAAGGTCACGCTATCATTAAGTCGGGCGGAACATATTTCTGGATTCAATCATTTTGTTCAGGATGGGATACAAATGATAACCGGTATTTTTCCGCCACTTCGCTGGCCGGCCCGTGGACGAGTCATGGAAATATAGCACCATCAGGAGCGAAGACGTATCAGTCACAAGTTACGAATGCTTTTGCGGTAACGGGTACCAGTGCAACAACCTATGTATATGTAGGCGATCGCTGGTCGGTTGGCAATTACTCGATGACGCGACTCATCCTTCAACCGCTTCAGATCTCCGGTACTACATTAAGTTTGCCGTGGTATGATCAATGGAGTATAAATACAACAACAGGTATATGGACGGGAGGACCTGCTATAAATTTCAACGGAGAATTTAGGTTTGTAAATAAATATTCCGGAAAAGTGATGGAAGTGCCAGGTTACGCAACCTCCGATGGCACACAGATCAAACAGTATACATCGAACAACGGAACAAACCAGCGATGGACTATTCAGAACCTCGGGCGTGGTGAATATAGGATCAACAATGTAAACAGCGGAAAGGTATTGGACAATCCTTCGGCTTCACGAACGCTGGGTACCAACATGATTCAATATACCTATAACAGCGGCTATAACCAGAAGTGGCATATTATACCCTGTGCTGACGGATCATACAGAATTGATAACGTTAACAGCCTCGGAAAAATAATTGAAATTGCTGACTCTTCTACTGCGAATGGAGCCGGTGTTGTACTCGGTGATTTTGCATTCTTCCCCAATCAGCAGTGGTATATAGTTCCGGTGCAGGCGTCTGTAACGATCGAAGAAAATACAAC
>DJFR01000126.1:2138-36980 GCA_002432545.1 Flammeovirgaceae bacterium UBA5867
CCAAAACATTTACCATCCGGTATGCGAATGGCAGCGGTGCTAACCGGCCGGCTAACTTACTCGTGAATGGAACTGTAGTAGCATCTAACGTTAACTTCCCGGCCACGAGTTCATGGACAACATGGTCTACTATAACGGTTAATGCAAACATCAGTAACAATGCATCGGCTATCGTGCGCTTGCAGGCAACAACAGCAACGGGCACAGCCAATATTGATAACATCGCTATATCAAGTTCATCTGCTGCAGAATGCGGATCATCGCCCGCGGCACGACAGGAGAGTACAGCACAGTTAAGTGAAGCGCGTGAGCGTACTTTTGTGGCAGGGTATCCGAACCCATTCAAAGAGAAAGCATATATAGCAATCTCATTATTGCAACCAGCCAATGTCTCAATTGATCTGCTCAACACATCCGGTATCAAAGCCAAAGCATTTTCATTCGGAACATTGTCTGCCGGTACACACGAGCTTGAGCTTGACGGCAAGGAATTGCCCACCGGCATCTATGTATATAAAACATTCATCAACGGCAAGCTGACCACCGGGAAACTGGTGAAGGTAGACTAACGCATTTAAGATTTTGCTGCAGGTGGTTTGGTAAACGCGCAGCAAGTTTGACTTGAGTCATGATCATCCTGGTTATGACTCTTGTCTTTTGTTTCTCTTTTTCCCGATTCGTCATCCGCTCATGACCGCCCTGGTCAGAATTCAACATACGATTCCTCCGTTCTGCACGCGGAGCGTTCACGCTAAAAGTTGGAGGGGTATTTGAAAACGTTTGAAATTCAGTTTAAAACGATTGAAAAAGTCTAAGTGACCCTCTTTATATCATGAAGTAGCCCCCGGCCTCGCGGGTCGGTCAGGTGTACATTTGTTTGCATGCGAACCTCGCCAAACACAAGAGTCGCTGTGAACTGAATCCACTTTTTAACAACTAAACCCAGAGTCTATGAGCACATCCAAAACCACCTCCTCCGGTTGAAGGCCAGGGTATTCATGCACGCATCGGATACCCGGAATGACAAACGAACTTCCTGAATTCAAAATTTTAAAAAGCTTTTAACCCTATACCTTATGAGAGATAGAATTTTACGAAAGAAGATTATTCTCCATCTTCTCGCATGCCTGTGCTGTGCATACGCAGCTATACCGGCATGGGCTGATGATGGAAAATACACTGCAGATTTTACTGTAACCGGTAAAATAATTTCTGCGGATGACAATACGCCCATACCCGGTGTGAACGTACTTGTAAAAGGAACTTCCATTGGAACATCAACCGATGCTGACGGTAACTATACCATCAACGTTGCAGACCGAAATGCGGTGCTTGTATTTTCATTTATAGGATACCTGCCGCAGGAGATCACCGTAGGCGAGCGCACGGTTATCGATGTTCAGCTTGTCTCAGACATCACGCAATTATCAGAGATCGTAGTGGTTGGTTATGGTACACAGAAACGTTCTGATATAACAGGCTCGGTAACATCGGTATCGAAAGACCGGTTGTCCAATCTGCCCGTAACAAACTTATCGCAAGCATTACAAGGAGCTACTGCGGGTTTACAGATCACACAGCAGTCTTCTGTACCCGGAAGCTCCGGAACAATGCAGGTTCGTGGTGTGAACTCGATCAACGCCAGCACCGGTCCGTTCATCGTACTCGATGGTATGCCATTTTTTGGAACGCTGAATGATATCAACCCGAATGATATATCTTCTATTGAAATTCTGAAAGATGCTTCGGCCGTGGCGATCTATGGAACGCGTGGTTCCAACGGAGTTATACTGATCACCACCAAGCGCGGAACCAACAAAGACGGAAAGCCCAATATAAATTTTAACGCGTATGGCGGTGTTGAAAATATAGCGCATACCCTTACACCCATGGGCCCCGATCAATATGTGCAAAAGTATAAAGACTTTCTTACTGCGAATGGTGTTACACAAACGGCTGTGCTTCCCAACCTGGCCGAACAGGAAAACTATGCCAATGGAAGAACAACTGACTGGATGAAAGAAGCTACACGAACCGGTAACATTCAGGAGTATAATCTGAGTGTTAGCGGTGGTACTCCCAAAGTGCAGTACTATTTTTCAGCAACACGTCTCGCGCAGAAAGGTGTTGTCGAAGGCTTTCAATTCAACCGTACCACCGTGCGTTCTAACCTTGATGCACAGATCACAGACTATCTGAAGATCGGTATGTCGAGCTTCTTTACCGATAACAATTATGATGGCGGCCGCGCAAATCTTCTGCAGGCAACTGCCATGAGTCCGTATTCCTTACCTAAAGATGCCAACGGCCGGTATATTATATACCCGATGGCACCGGAGCAATTATTCGTAAACCCGTTGCTCGGACTCACCACCGATCGCACCGATCGCGGAAAGAACTTGACAGGTAATGGTTATGTAGAGTTGACACCGAAGTTTCTCGAAGGATTCAAATATCAACTCAAAGGTGCCTATGTATATAACATGGTACATGTAGCCTCGTATACCGGCAGAGCGGCCAACGATCAAAGCGGTACGGCAACGTTACGCGACAGTACCAGCAACAACTGGGTATTGGAGAATGTAGTTAGCTATACGAAAGATATAAACAAACATCACGTTGATATAACGGCTGCTTACAGCGCTCAAAAAGTATCAAGCTTCGAATCAGAAGCATCGGCTACAGGCTTCATCAACGATGCACTGTCTTACAACGATCTTCTGGCGGGTGCATCCAAATCTGCAAACTCGGAAGCGAATGAATATACCCTGTTATCTCAACTCGGAAGAATTAATTACTCCTACGACAGTCGCTACCTGTTAACGCTTACAGCACGAAGAGATGGTTACTCAGCCTTTGGTGCCAACAACAGTAAATATGGAGTTTTTCCTTCCATGGCTGTTGGCTGGAATATACACAATGAAGCGTTCATGAGTAATCTGTCCAGTATCATCTCGCAGGCAAAACTCAGGGTTTCGTATGGTAAAACCGGGAACCAGGCTATAGCGCCCAACCAAACCTATACCACAGCCACCACCGTGCAGCAACCGTTTACCGGGGCTATCCAAACCGGTGTAGTATATAATACACTGGGTAATGCAGACCTAACGTGGGAATCGACCACAACCCTGAACGGTGCTATAGATTTCGGCCTGCTGGAAGATCGCTTCACAGGTACCGTGGAAGTATATAAAAGCAAAACGGAAGATATACTTTTGAAACGTGCTTTGCCGGGTATAAATGGCTATACCGATATCTGGACGAACCTCGGTAAAATGCAAAACGTTGGCGTGGAAGTAACGCTGAATTCCGTAAATATTGATAAAGGTAATTTCAGATGGGAGACCTCGTTGAACTTCTCAACCTATAAGAATAAGATTCTGGAACTATATGGCGATGGTAAAGATGATATAGGGAACTCGTGGTTCATTGGCGAGCCGCTGCGTGTTATCTATGGCTATGAAAAGATCGGCATCTGGCAAACCGAAGATATAGGACAATACGATCCGGTTGCCAAAGCAGGTGATATAAAATTCAGAGATCAGCCTACGGTAGATACCGATGGTGATGGAAGACCAGATACAGGCGATGGTATCATCGATGCAAAGGATCGTGTTATTATCGGTCAGCGAAATCCGAAATGGTATGGTGGTATAACCAATACATTCCACTATAAGAATTTTCACCTGAGCATTTTCGTGCAGACATCACAAGGCGGTCTCAAGCGCAATGCTGATCTCACATACGCAGATGAAGCGGGCCGCAGAAACTTGCCGGAAGGCTTTGGCTATTGGACACCGGAGAATCATGATAATTACTGGCCATCGTTATCTGCCTATAAAAATTATCGCGGCTATCATTTCGCAGAAGACTGGAGCTACGTGCGTTTGAAAGATGTACGACTCAGCTATACCGTTCCGCAGGAATTCCTCAGTCGCTACGGCATAGGAGCTCTTACTATATATGCGGCCGGAAGAAACCTGCATACCTGGACCAACTGGTTTGGCTGGGATCCGGAGATGAACTATGCATCACGCGGTTCGTCTGGTGATAACCTGAACTACCCGGTGGTGAGATCGATTTCACTTGGTATAAATCTCTCTCTATAACCCATAAAGAAAGACTATATGAATAAAGTATATAAAGTAATGATGTGTGTAGGCTTGCTGTCGGCAAGTATATCATGCAGTGATTCATTTCTGGATGAAGAGGTAAAGGATAAATATTCGCCATCTTCATTAACGGACAAGTTAGGGTTTGATGCAGCCGTGGTCGGTATACATCAGCATTTTGCAACACTGCCTAAAAGCTCGAATGATCAGACATTTATTAATATCTGGAGTATAGGAACCGATGTACTATGGGCTCCGGCCGGTCGCTCCAACGGTGACGCCAGACCGTACTTCGATTATACCCAGATGAACGCTTCTGATCCGGCAGCGCTAAAGCTGTGGCGTTATCTCTATAAACTCATCAACAATGCCAACAACCTGATCAAGGGGGCACAGGAGTCAACTGTAGCAGGACTTTCAGATGCAGACAAAAAGGTATATGAAGCTGAAGCTAAATTCTTCAGAGCGTATGCGTATGATATGCTGGTAACGCTATACGGTGGTGTGCCACTGGTGATCGAACCTACGGAAGATCCGCGTACGGATTTCACGCGGGCAGCCGTTGCTGATGTAAATAGTCTGATCGAATCAGATTTACTCTTTGCTGTTGAGAATTTACCGAAGATCGGTTCAGCTGCCAAAGAGGGAAGAGCGAATAAAGCCATGGCCCGTCAGTTACTCGGCACCGCGTATCTGCGCATGGGTGAAGATGCCAAAGCAGAAGCACAACTTACCGAGATCATCAATGGTAACAGTGGTACATTGAGTCTGGTAAAAAACAGATTTGGTGTGCGCGCAAATTTACCGGGCGATCCGTTCTCTGACTTGTTCATCTTTGGCAATCAACGCAGATCGCAGGGTAACACCGAAGTGATCTGGGTGCTTGAAAATGAAAATCCTACCGATAAGCCCTATACGACAGACTCTCCGCAGCAACGCAGAAACTGGGGCGGTGGTTATTACGATATTGCCGGAATGCTTCCTACCGATTCACTGGGGGGCAGAAGTATAGGTCGTGTTCGTTTGAACAACTGGGTGCTATACGGACTCTATGAGGATGACGATATGCGTAACTCCAAGTATAACCTGAGAAGACACTGGTATTTCAACAACACGGATGCTAAATATAGTACCGTTCGCGGACAGGAAGTGCCGTATGGTATAGATAAGGAATTTACACTTACAGATGGATCAAAGATTAAAGTACTCGCGGCTGATACCGTGTGGAGACTCGCGCCCTATATCACTAAATGGTCGGCCTTCGATCCGCGCGATACCTTTGGCTATGGCATGTGGAAAGATTTTATACTGATGCGTTTGGCGGAAACTTACCTGCTGCGGGCAGAGGCACGCTTCAACCAGGGTAATACTTCCGGTGCAGCGGATGATATCAATGAAGTGCGAAACAGATCGAATGCCACACCGGTAGATGCAGGCGATGTTACGCTTGACTATATATTGGATGAACGCGCACGCGAACTCATTGGTGAAGAGAACAGACGTGCAACACTGGTACGCACCGGCACCCTGGTAACACGCGCCACTACACTGAGCGGCAGCACAACGCTGGCCAATGGTAACATTGAAACTACCAATGGATTGACAAGCAAACATCTGTTACTTCCAATTCCGCAGCTGGAAATTGATTTGAATAAAGATGCCAAGCTTGAGCAAAATCCCGGCTATTAATATTTGATGGTTTGTTCAATAGGAGAGCTCAGTACATTGCGTACTGAGCTCTTGATATATACTTGTCTTTTTCGCTGGACTCAGAAAACTTATATGTATGGTGATAACACAATTTAAAAAATACATGGTATCGGCTGTCGCATGGGTAGTTATACTGGCTACGACTTCCTTTGTATGGTGGCAACCGAAAGATGATATATACTCGAAGCAATATGTAGAAACGCAAATGCGCAAAGTTGCCGACTGGCAGTTGGCAAACCCGGTGTCGTTCAATGCTAAAAATGACAATGACTGGGCGCGCGCAGCTTTCTATACCGGTGTGATGGCAACCTATACCACCACACGCGATGAGAAATATATACAGGCTGCTATAAATTGGTCTAAGGCAGCCGACTGGAAATTAGCCGATCGCCTGCGTCATGCCGATGATCACGCCAAGGGACAAACGTATCTCGAAATATATACCCTGAAGAAAGATCCTGCGATGATCGCAGATATACAGCAGACATTTGATTCGTTGATTGCCGATCCTAAACCCGGCCGTGAGGATTGGTGGTGGTGCGATGCGCTGTTTATGGCCCCCCCTGTGCTTGCCAAATTAGCAGCGGCTACAGAAGAGCAACGCTATCTTGATTTTCTCAACACCATGTTCTGGGACTCACACGCATTCCTGTATGATCAGCAGGAACATCTTTTCTATCGCGATCAATCATACTTTAATAAAAAGACACCGCAGGGAAAGAAAACATTTTGGGCACGCGGAAACGGTTGGGTAATGGCAGGAACCGTGCGCGTATTGCAGGTGCTGCCGAAAGATAATCCTGCCTATGGTAAATATATAGCATTACTGAAAGAGATGGCAACATCTGTAAAGGCTATACAGAGTAAAGATGGTTTGTGGCGCCCCAGTCTGTTAGACGAAAGTGAAGTGCCGCACCCGGAGACAAGCGGCAGTGCATTTTTTTGCTACGCGCTGGCATGGGGAATCAACACCGGTGTGTTAGATAAAACAGAATATTTACCGGTTGTAAAAAAAGCGTGGGCAGGATTGAATAAATACGTCACTTCGGAAGGTAAATTACAATGGGTACAGCCGATCGGGGCGTCTCCGGATAAAGTTACCATTGACAATTACCAGGAGTATGGTGCCGGTGCATTTTTACTTGCCGGTAGTGAAATCTATAAAATGAAATAATCCCGGTAACGCTCGGGTATATATATAGTGAGATAATGATGATCAGACGAAATTTCTTAAAGGGCTTTTCGCTGCTGGGAGCCGGCAGCACGTTAGCACCATTGTTCAGCTTCACACACCATAAAACGCATCCCAAAGAGGCACGTACCGATCGAGAGTATTGGGTTAGCATGTTGACACGGGTTACAGAGCCTGTGTTGAATGCACTTGCGCAAGATCGCATCAAAGAGCTGATGCCCGTAGAGTGTGCAGCCGGTGCATTGTCTTCGCGAAAAGAAGTTACATACCTCGAAGCTTTGGGACGTAGTCTGGCAGGTCTTGCACCGTGGCTCGAGCTTGGTCCTGATCAGACAAAAGAAGGTCAGCTTCGGCAGAAGTACATAAAGTTGTCCGTGCTGGCCATTCAAAATGCAGTTACGCCTGCAGCAAAAAGTTTTATGAACTTTACGCAGCACGGTCAGCCGCTTGTGGATGCAGCGTTTCTGGCGCATGCCCTGGTGCGTGCTCCGAAGCAACTCTGGGGAAATCTCGATCAGACTACACAGCAACACCTCGTTGCAGCGCTTCGGTCAACCCGCGTTATAAAACCATATTATTCCAACTGGCTTCTCTTCAGCGCGATGGTGGAAGCAGCCCTGCTGAAATTTGCCAACGACTATGATGTTGTGCGTGTAGACTATGCGTTGAAGTCGCACGAGGAATGGTATAAAGGTGATGGCGTATACGGTGATGGTCCTGATTTTCATTTCGATTACTACAACAGCTTTGTTATTCAACCGATGCTGCTGGATATACTCCGGGTACAAAGCGAGGTGAAGAATGAGGGGAAGGAACTCGCTGCAAAAGTTCTGAAGCGAGCACAGCGCTATGCCGAAATACAGGAGCGTCTCATTTCACCCGAAGGCACTTTTCCTCCGGTAGGTCGTTCACTGGCGTATCGGTGTGGTGCGTTTCAGTTGCTCAGTCAGGTAGCATTGCAAAAACAACTGCCAGCCAGCATTACGCCAGCACAGGTTCGAAGTGCACTTACCGCAGTAATACGAACAACACTCGATGCTCCCGAAACATTTGATAAAAATGGCTGGCTCACCATCGGGTTTGCAGGCCATCAACCTGAAATTGGCGAATACTATATTTCAACAGGAAGTCTATATTTGTGTACGGTCGCATTCCTTCCGCTGGGACTGAATGCTGACGATGAATTCTGGAGTGCTGCGTATGCTGACTGGACAACTAAAAAAGCATTTGCCGGAAAAGGATTCTCAATAGATAAGGCGATTTAGTCTTTTTTTGGATCATGCATCGGACGAACGTTGAACATGTATATCGTATTCTTCTCATCGTCATCGCGACTGTTGTCCTGGTGAGTGGATGCCCCTATACGAGTCTCGCGCAGCACGAGAAGAATAAAATCATTAAACACTACAGCATTACGGATGGATTGTCGCAAGCTGTAGTTAATAGTATCACGCAGGACGACAAAGGCTGGATGTGGTTCGCCACGGACGATGGACTAAACCGCTTTGATGGTTACGCATTCACATCGTTCAAGTTCGACAAGAGTGGTCCGAATCAGTTTCACGATAACTTCGTGCAGCAATTATTCAAAGACTCGCAGGGAAGACTATGGGTTTCTTCACGCAGAGGACTATATCAATTCAATTTATCGACACAGAAGTGGACTGTATTTCTGAATCCGAAGAAAGACAGCAACAACGATGTGTCCTATATATCGGAAAGCAGTACTGGTAAATTATGGATGGGCTGGTACTTTGGCGGGATCGGGATGTTTGATCCGAAGACCGGCACATACGATACGGCACAAACCTTTGCCTTAAAAAGTACAGCAACCATTACCGTCTTTGAAGACAGTTACGGATATATATGGTCGGGTGCACAGAGTACCGGGCTGGATGTATTTCGCACGCGCGATGGTAAAGATCCGGAAAAGATTTTGGAATACTCGGCCGGTAATTTTCTTCCGTCACAGTATGTGAAATGTTTTCTGGAAGATCACCTCGGTAACATCTGGATCGGCACAACCCAAGGACTTGTTCTTTTTATCCGTGCCGAGGGAAGATTTGTAGTGCTGGATACTATACTGCCACCGCAGCGTGGTGTGTTTTCGCTACTGGAAGATAAAGATAAGACACTCTGGATAGGCACACAGGGAAATGGTATATATACCGTAAGTCTCCAGGATTTTGATGGCCGTAAGATCGAACGGCTGGCTTCACATCATGTTGTGGCCCTGGATGCTTTTGATATCTCGCAACATACAATCCGGTCCATATTCCAGGATCGTGACAAGAACATCTGGATCGGCACACACGGTGATGGCATCTATATGGTGAGCGATGAGGATAAGAGCTTCATGAAAGTGGAAGTAAAGCGAATCTTCGCATCGGCAGAAAGCATGGTGCCCTTTTACGGCTTATGCAATGATGATGACGGGAATATATGGGCAGGTACAGATTCAAAAGGTATATATAAATTTACCGCAGAAGGTAAATTGCTACACCACTATGAAGCCGATGGAAAGCCCGGTAGCATTGGCGATGATGTGGTATATACTGCGCTTCGCGATTACAATGATAATTTGTGGTTTGGAACATACGCACATGGCATATACCGGTACGATGAAAAGACGGACTCGTTTATACACTATCCACGTTCAACTTCCGATGTGCCAATTCCGCTGGGACACCGCGTATCGTTGCTCTTTGAAGATTCTAAACGAAATATATGGGTTGGGGCTACACGCGGTGGCCTGAGTTTACTAGATAAGGCAAGCAAGACTTTTAAAGTGAACAACGATGCTCCTATATTTCGTTCTATTGATGTGCGCACGATCGTTGAAGATAAGAAGGGAAATTTGTGGTTAGGCTGCTATGGTAATGGCTTGCTCTCGTACACGCCTGATACGAAAGAAGTAGAAAAGATTTTCGTAGGCACAGAGTCCAACAATCTTTTACGAAGCAACATTGTTCACGCGCTGGCAATCGACAAGGATAACGTTCTCTGGATCGGCACGGGTGGGGGCGGCCTTGGCGCGTATAACTTGAACGACAAAACATTCAAGCACTATACGGATGAAGACGGATTGATCAATAACACGGTCTTCGGTGTGCAGATTGATGAACAGCAAAACGTATGGTGCAGTACCATCAATGGTATATCCAGGTTTGATAAAGCTACCCAAACATTTTTCAACTATACATCTAACGATGGCTTGCAGGCAGGACAATTCAACTCCGGGTCGTCTTTAAATAACATACCAAAAGGGTATATGTGTTTTGGCGGAACATACGGCTTCAACCTGTTTTACCCGCTCAAGGTAAGTAACAGCAAGATCGTGCCCGATGTGAAGTTGTCGGGGTTTCAACTGTTTAACAGGCCGGTAAAGATCGGTGGCGATGGCGAAGATGATATTCTTGAAAAAGTAATTGATGAGACACAACAACTCACCTTACAACACAACCAGGCTTCGTTTACATTTGAATTTACGGCACTCGATTATAGCGGTCCTGAAAAATGTGAATACGCCTATAAACTTGAAGGCTTCGATGCCGACTGGAACTATATCGGTAATCAGCGAAAAGCATCGTATCGGTATTTACCTCCGGGTACATACGAGTTTAAAGTGAGAGCTACAAATCAACGCAATTCGTGGCCTGCTAAATTTGCGCATGTTAAAGTGTCTATACAACCTCCGTTGTGGCGCACACCGGTAGCCTATGTTACCTATATAGCAGTGCTCGCACTAGCGGGGTGGAGTATATTCTCCATTCGGAAACGTCAGGTATATTTGAAGAAACGCGTGAAGAGCGAGAAGAACAAACGCAGACGCGAACAACAACTCGTTCACGACAAGCTTGCGTTTTTTACGGAAGTATCTCACGAATTTAAAACACCATTGACGCTCATCATCGGACCGTTGGAAGAAATGATGTCCCGGGAGAACAGCGATACACCGGGAGGCAAAAAGCTGCACATGGTACACAAGAATGCACACAAGCTTTTAACCCTCATCAACAAGCTGCTGGATTATCGCAAGATCGAGAGTGGCAAGATGATGCTCACCATCCAGGAGATCGACATTGTCTCATTTATAGAAGATATATTTGTTAATTTCAAGGAACTGTCCAACAGGCCAAACGTTCACTTTGATTTTTATACCGAAGAGAAATCGATCTATACCTGGGTTGATCCGGAGAAGATCGAAATGGTGCTGACAAACATTGTCTCAAATTCTTTTAAATATATAGGCGAAGGAAACGCTATCAGCATCACACTCAAAAAAGAGTCGGGCATCGATAACAAGGAATTTGTTTGCATTGAAATAAAAGACAATGGCATCGGTATCGCGAAAGATCAGATCCGGTATATATTTGACTGGTTCTATAATGGTAAAACCAATAATCATATCAGCTCCGGTATAGGATTGGCACTGGCCAAGAAACTGGTATACCTGCACAAAGGCGAGATCTATGCTGAAAGTACCGTAGGCGTTGGATCGGTGTTTACTGTAAAGATCCCCTTGGGTAAAGATCATTTTGGATCGCACGAGGTAATTATCGATAACGACAAGATACACGAGCCCGACCTCGAGTTGCAGGTGCATGATGAGTATGATGACGGGCAAAGTACACATACTAAAAAGGGACTCAAGACTATTCTTGTAGTGGAAGACGATGAAGAGGTGCGGTTATTCCTGAAAGAATACCTTACTACAAATTACAGGGTAATCGAAGCAGAGAACGGCAAGCAGGCACTGGAGATAGCATTTGCCAACAACCCCGACCTGGTGGTGAGTGATATTATGATGGCCGAAATGGACGGGATGGAATTCTGCGATACACTCAAGCATAATATCAAGACCAGCCATATACCCGTAATACTTCTAACAGCAAGGTCAGCACATAGTCAGTATAAAGCAGGACTCGAAACCGGGGCAGATGTATACCTCACGAAACCTTTCAGTCCGGAGATATTGTCGCTTACCATCAACAACCTTTTGCAGGCGCGCGAGAACTCCAAACGGTATTACCGTACCATGTTCCTCACCGATGAAAAACCGAATATAGTCTCCACGGATGAAAAGCTTTTACAAAAGATCTTTGAAGTGGTAAAGGTAAATATGAACAAGGCTGATCTGTCCGTTGATACCGTTAGCCTCGAAGTGGGCTTGAGTAAAACCATTCTTTATAAAAAGATAAAACAGCTCACAGGTCTTTCACCGATTGAATATATTCGCTCGTTACGGATTTCAGAAGCAGCCAAATTACTACGCACGCAAAAGTATAAAGTATATGAAGTAGTTTATATGGTAGGATTTTCAGACCTCAAGTATTTTCGCAAATGCTTTATCAAAGAATTCGGGTATCCGCCTTCACAACTCCTGGAAAAGTAGAATCAAATATAGATCAACCTCCGATAGAATGTTCAGATTTTTTTTAGTGTCCATCGTTTTTGTTGCGCTCAATTTTATGGCAAGCGCTCAGTCAGTAAAGTACGATGCTTACCTGTTTGTATACTTTACCGGTAATGACGCAGGAGAAGAAGCGATTCGCTATGCCATCAGCCGCGATGGCTTTACATATAAAGCATTGAATAATAACAAACCGGTTATAGCTTCAGATGCTATAGCTGCATCTGGTGGTGTGCGTGATCCTCATGTATTGAGAAGTCACGATGGTAAATCGTTTTACATGACAGTCACGGATCTGAAGACTTCAACCATGGGGTGGAGTAACCAGGCCCTTGTTCTGCTGAAGTCAAATGATTTGATCCACTGGTCGTCTGCAAAGCTAAATATACCGAAGCTGTATCCGGAATTTAAGGATGTGAACCGTGTATGGGCACCTCAAACTATTTACGATCCGCAAAACCAAAAGTATATAGTGTATTTCTCCATGCGAACACAGCAGGAGCCTGACAAACTTTATTATGCTTATGTAAATGACACCTTTACGGCATTTATCTCGGCTCCCAAGCCATTGTTCAATCATCCTGCGAATGCTGCATGCATTGATCCCGATATAGTTTACGATCCGAAGACAAAACTATACCATCTGTTCTTCAAGGATGCCGGAAAATCTGATGGCATCAAACAGGCAACTTCGCAGACGCTGACCGGTGACTATACATGGATCGATAAACGAGTTGAGCTAACCGATGAGAAAGTTGAAGGATCCGGTATATTTCCGCTGAATGATGGAAAGACCTGGTTGCTGATGTATGATGTGTACATGAAGGGCGGCTACGAATTTATCGAGACAACCGATCTTGTAAACTTCAGGCCGACCACAAAAAAGGTTAACATGAATTTTAAGCCGCGTCATGGTTCGGTACTTCCGATCACCCGTCAGGAGTATAGCAAGTTGTTCAATCAATACTATAGGCTGAGCGATGTGTTTCTGAGTGCGCAATCAACGCGTATAAAGACCAATAATATAGTTTGTAACGACTCGCTTAAACTCGTTTCGCTACCGGTGAAGCCGGGAACTGATCTGGCTGCACTTGATCCTGCATTTGTCTCAACGGAACCCGATGTGAAAATATACCCGGCAGGAAAAGCTGATTTCAGCAAAGGCCCGGTAGAATATACAATTGCGACATCCGGTAGAAAGACAAAGTATAAAGTTGATGCCCGTGTTGCCGGTAATCCCGTGCTGGATGGTTACTATGCTGACCCGGATATTTTATACTCGTTTAATAAAAAGAAGTTCTATATATACCCCACCAGCGATGGCTTTCACGGTTGGTCCGGTACCTATTTCAAAGTCTTCTCATCGGATGATCTGACGGAGTGGAAAGACGAAGGAGTTATACTTGATCTGAAGAAAGATGTACCCTGGGGAAGTCGCAATGCGTGGGCTCCCACAGCAATCGAACGCGTTGTTAACGGCAAGTATAGCTATTTCTTTTACTTTACAGCCGCACAGAAAATTGGCGTTGCTACGGCCGATAATCCCACAGGACCATTCAGGGATTCAGGCAAGCCGTTAATTGATTTTAAACCTACTGGTATTACCAATGGACAGGAAATTGACCCGATGGTATTTGCTGATCCGCTCACGAAGAAATACTATTTATACTGGGGAAACGGATACCTCGCAGCTGCTGAGCTGAATGACGATATGATTTCCATCAAACGAGAGACTCTCACCGTTATGACTCCGGATGAAACGTTTCGGGAAGGCACCTATGTATTTGTCCGGAAGGGTATATATTACTTCCTGTGGTCGGAAGATGATACGCGAAGTCCTAACTATAAAGTCCGGTATGCAACAGCATCATCGCCTATGGGACCGTTGAAGATTGAGAAGGATAATATCGTTGTGCGGAAGAATATAGCCGCTGAGATTCATGGTACCGGGCACAACTCCGTTATAAATGTACCCGGCACCGATGAGTGGTACCTGGTATACCATCGGTTTAGCCATCCAAAAGGTATAGACATGGGGCGCTCGGCCGGGTTTCACCGTGAGGTCTGCATCGATGTGATGAAATTTGATGAGCAGGGAAAAATTATAGAAGTAATTCCAACGCTGAAAGGTATTGCCCGGTAACATTGCTATACCGTTATTGATAAGGAATAAATTTTATTGATAATTGCTATATATGAATATACCGGTGTGAAGAAGCGTATAGCCATCTCCGTTGTACGCGATTCCAAAAGCAATGATCTCATTATAAAACTGGTGAACATGTTACCGGTTACTGTACACGCGCAGGTAGATTTGAAAGGTCTGGCGTCTGCTGGCGGACCTGCCAAGAAGATCGTGTTGCAGGACGATCCTGCTGACAAGAACGCAAAGCCTCAGGAATCATCCATCACACTCGCGGATAAGTCTACGCGGGTACTCGGTCCATATTCTGTAACCGCACTTCGATTGGCATCCGGTAAAAGTAATTATGAATGAGACAATACAATGCGTAACAATAACGCATTGTATTATCGGTTCGAGGTAAGCGCGATCAGATCTTCTCGCGACACAAGATCAAAGAAACTAGTGCCTGCTTCTACAACTGATTCAGAGATGGTGGCTTTCATTTTCTGTAACTCCATCATACGTTCTTCAATGGAATTTTTACAGATCAACCGTGTAGCTATAATTTTCTTCGTTTGTCCGATGCGGTGAACGCGATCGATAGCCTGATTTTCGGTTGCCGGATTCCACCACGGGTCGATGATAAACACATAGTCTGCAGCCGTAAGATTTAGTCCTGTACCACCCGCCTTCAGACTTATCAGGAATACACGTATCGATTCGTCTTGCTGAAATTTGGCAACCACCTGCTCACGCTTCGTAGTTTTACCGGTAAGCGATATATAGGGAATGCCTTCGTGTTGTAATCGTTCCGAAACAATCTCAAGCATCGAGACGAACTGCGAGAACACGAGCACCTTGTGATCTTTTATAACGGAAGCTATACGATCTACCAGTATATCAATTTTAGGCGTGCCTTGTTCTGCAATAGTCTGATCTTTCAGCAATGCGGGTGTGTTACAGATCTGGCGCAACCGGGTAAGTCCGCGCAGCACATGCAGCGGTTCCTTTCGTATATCATCATTTTTGGAAGCCAGAATATATTCGCGGAATTTATGTTCTTCGTAGGCGTATAGCGCGGCCTGCTGTTCGTTCATGTCGCAGTATATTACCACCTCCGTTTTCTCAGGGAGATCTTTGGCAACCTGCGCTTTGGTTCTGCGAAGTATAAAAGGTTTGATGCGCTCCTGCAAAGCAGCAATGGCATACCGGCTTTTGAATTTTCCTACCGGTATGGCAAATGTATCGCGGAAGTATTGCTTGCTTCCCAATAGCCCGGGACTTGTAAATGAAAACTGGGCATACAGATCGAATACATTGTTCTCGAATGGTGTTCCGGAAATCGTGATCCGGTTATCCGCACGCAGCAGGCATGCAGCCTTGTAACGTTGTGATGATATATTCTTAATATACTGCGACTCATCCAGGAATATATAGCCGAAGGTAAATTTAGCAAGCTGAAGTATATCCTGCACCATGGTTCCGTACGAGGTAATCACCACGTCATACTTGCTGAATGTATTTACTTTTACCCGCGATGTACCATGCTGTACATGAATGCGAAGGGTAGGAGCGAACTTGGTAAACTCCTGCTTCCACGAATGGATTAGGGTGGTGGGCACTACCAGCAGGTGTGTTTGATCTTTACGTTTTTCAGTAAGAAGAAGAATGAACGAAATGATCTGGATCGATTTACCCAGTCCCATATCATCCGCCAGGCATCCGCCAAACATAAGGTCGTCAAGCAGGTTAAGCCACGTTAGGCCTGCATGCTGATAGGGGCGAAGCTGTGCCTGCAATGCAGGCGGTATAGCAACCGGTGCTATATCGTGTATAGTTTCGAAACGCTGTCGGTATGATTCAATTTCAACTTTGGCAGCGTGCTCAATTTGTGCTTCACCATAGAGCGATTCGAGCGCTGCATAAGTTACTTTACCGGTGCGAAGCGAGTATATATCATTGATCTCACTCGTGCGAAAATAATTCTTGAAACGCTCAATCCATTCTTCCGGTATAATTCCTACCGTGCCATCATCCAGCACAATATAGCGGCTTTTGTTTTTTAAGGATTGTTGAATTTGTTTTAGCGTTGCACGGGTGCCACCAAACATAACATGAATGTCGGCCTTGAACCAGTTTACTTCACTTGAAATACGAATGGAGAAGGCTCCGCGACTACTGTTGAACTTGTTACCGGGAAGTTCGCTAAAACCGAGAACCTGGATGTTATGTTTGCGCCATTCTTCAAACAGCGTAACAAACCAATGGCGGTCCAGGAACTGAGTCCGGTGCACATAGAAATATAGTAACGGATTAGAGAGCTGCTCTTCGAACTCATTATTCTGTTTTAACAACAGTGCTATAAAATCATCTTCCAGGTGTTGATCACGCTCGATTTTATAGGGATGTCCCATGGCATCATTCACATAGATCATCTTCCTGGACAATACCGGTATCTCGGTATTCCCATAGCGGATTACCGGGTTGATGGTAACGTAATTCTGGAAGCTCGACAGGTATATAATTTTTTCGGCCGCCAGCGTTTGGTTTGAAATCGCGGCTGGTGATGTCGGAGGTATATCCGGCTGAATATATTCCAGCGGTGTATATAGTTCGATTACACCCAGAACATCGTCTTTGAATTTTGTAAATGTATCGTACGATAAGGTAATAACCGGACCGTGATCAATAAAGTAATTTAATACCTTCAGCGCATTTATATCTTCACATAAATACCATTGCTCATGTATGGTAATGAAGTAACCAAATTGAACAGAGATGTGATCGAGTGCATAACGAGTGCCATCCACGGTAAATTCACACTGCACGGCATAGTATGATTCATGCTTGGCTACAAGTATCCTGGTATCAACCTGGCCGATCTTTATTTTGACAGGAACCAGCGAACGTGGTGATACCTTGTCTGATATCGCATGATTGTGACGGTAGAATTTATAACCGAAGGGATTATCAAGCAACGCCTTTAATCCATCGAGATCATAAAACGATTTTTCGTAAAAGCTTTGAAACCGGATAACAGCCAGAAAGAATTTGAGATTTCTGCTCTCCTTGTCGCGCCATACGTGTGTCATCGGGTCCACTTGTACAAGGGGCGCTTTTAGTTTTCCATCACGTGTTTTTGCGCACGTCATTAATTGGACATTGAGCAAATCGTAATACTTATGTCTGCCGATAACGATAAATATATCTTCGTCTTTAGGAAACGAACCATCCGGTATCTCTGCTTTGAATAATGGCTCCTTACCAGACGGATTGATTGGTTCGAATTCGTTTTGAATGGAAAATTGTCTGGAAGATTCAGGAAGCATTAGGGCAATATACGTTCATCAAAGTCCCAATATTATAAATGATTATGGAACATTGTTATTTTATTTTGAAAAGAGATTCGTGAAATGTGAACTTCTCTTTTCTGCCGATTCTTCCGATTCCTGCGTGTAGATACCGCGTTGTGCATGCACCAATCACAGAATATGGAGTCCCTTACTTTTGAATTTCTCAAGTGATTCGTGGTTGGCCGGCAATTCCGTTACCAGCGTATCAATGGAATTTATCTCGGCAATCTTGTAGCGTTGAATTGAATTCAGTTTGACAGACAACGTAAGTGACGCTACCTTTCGGGATGCTGCAATAATAGCCTGTTTGAGTTCAACAACATCCCAGTCGAATTCAGATATACCAAATTCGGCATCGAGGTGTCCTGTTCCGAGGAAACACAAGTCCACACGTAAACGACTCAATAACTTGAGTGCTTCACCACCGGTGGTAATCTGCGCATCGGGCGAGACTTTGCCGCCAATGAGTATTGTCTCAATATTCGGGAACTGCAATAGTCTCATGGCCGCCTGCA
Source organism: Flammeovirgaceae bacterium UBA5867 (assembly GCA_002432545.1). Lineage (GTDB taxonomy): Bacteria > Bacteroidota > Bacteroidia > Cytophagales > Cyclobacteriaceae > Ohtaekwangia. The sequence continues at coordinate 20,559 of DJFR01000126.1, forward strand.
GACTGGGCGTGAAAAATGTACAGGCTATATCCGGTGGTATAAGGCTGATCAATTCCAGGTTTGTAGTTCCGCCTGTAATCAGATAAGCCTGGTTTTCTTTTATCAGGTGTATAGCTTTCCGGGCGATGAGTACTTTGTTGGGGTGATCATAAATTTCTTCCTGGTGAAAACTAAACGGGTTGAAAGACTTGGCCACAGCACCGCCATGCACTTTCTTCAGTTTGCCAACATCATGCAGCTCCTTTAAATCTCTTCGAATGGTGTCTTCTGATACTTCGAGTTTGTCTGCTATATCTGTTAATAAAATCCGGTTACGAATGCTGAGTTCGCTTAAGATATGACGATGTCTTTCTTCTTTGAGCATATTTTCTACTGTGCTGATAGACTACTAAAGTTGCGGCTTTTTGCTGTATTTGGAAATATATTCTGCGTTTTATTGCAATTATTTGCTGTTTATTTCCATATTCAATCACTAATCAGTTTCTCTCGTAACCCAAACCCAAAGTGAAAATGATGGAGGTATACCTACCATTTGGAAGACGCCTGTTTTTCAAAAATGTGTGGGCTGCAGTCTTTATCGCAGCCTGTTTTGCAGCCACCCCCTGGAATTTTGCAGCAGCACAAAATCAGGAAGTAACGGTACGCGGAAGCGTTACCGAAAGTGGCACCGGTACTCCTATACCAGGAGTGAATGTTCTTGTAAAAGGTACAGCTATAGGAACCACCACCGACATTGATGGAAGATATAGTATATCTTTCGCGGATGGTGATAATACTATACTTGTATTCTCCTTTATCGGATTTGTAACGCGCGAAGAGCAGGTCGGGCGGCAGAGCAGTATCGATATACAACTGCAGCCGGATGTTACCAGTCTCGATGAAGTTGTCGTGATCGGTTCAACGTTGTCGTCAAATAAAAGACAGTTGGGAAATAGTATCACCACCGTTTCGAGCGAGTCACTTCAAAAGACCGGTACAAACAATTTATTCGGAGCGCTGCAAGGCAAGGTAGCCGGTGCGCAGATCACGCAGACATCCGGAGATCCGGCCGGTGGTATGACGGTTCGCCTGCGCGGTGTTAAATCACTGTCCGGTAATTCTGATCCGCTCTATGTAATTGATGGTGTCATCGTCAGTAACTCCACAACCAATGTCTCGCAGCGTGCTGTTACTTCGGCAGGTGTTTCAGTGGGAACCAATCGCATGGCCGATATAAATCCCAACGATATAGAGAACATCAGTGTGCTCAGTGGTGCAGCGGCTTCTGCTATATATGGTTCGCGAGCCATCAATGGTGTCGTTATTATTACTACGAAGAAAGGACAGAACGGCAAACCACGCATTACGTTCTCAACAAGTTTTAATGTGAATGAACTGCGCAAGAAAATTCCCTTTACAACGTATGGCAAACAATTCGGATCACCCACACAGATACAGCATCCTATAGCAGACCCTGCCAAGTCTGTAGACTCTCTTTTTGTAGAAGGCAATCTGAACCCGGACCGATACCTGGCAACGAACCTCGCGGATGTGAAACGTTATGATTACCAGGATCAGATTTTCAGAACAGGCTATGGCACCGATAACTATATTTCAATGTCGGGTGGAAATGAAAAGACAGATTACCTGATCTCTACATCCTATATGAAGAACGAAGGTATAATCCGTGGCACCGATTTCAGGCGATACGGTTTGAAGCTGCGACTTAACCAGCGCATTACCGACTGGGCCAAACTATCGGCCGGTATATCCTATACCAACAGTTTTGCCAATGAGAAACCCAACGGCAACGTGTTCTATAGTCCGATCAATGCCATGACCATTACCAACAATATATATGACCTGTCTCAACGCGATGCTTTCGGGAATTTAAAAGCTGTCGATGGCGGGCGTGTAAATCCCTTGTCGGTTATTGAAGAGTTTGATTTCAACCAGACCGTAAACCGAACCATCAGCGATGTCAAGCTGAGTATCACACCGATTTCCGGTCTCATTATAGATGTGTTGGGTGGTGTGGATATTTTTGCTGAAAGAGGATACGGTTATATACCTCCGTATGCCTATACTGTAAATTCAAATTTATACCCGAATGGTTTTGCAGCAAGTGCCGTTAACAATGCGTTCCTGGCGAACATGGATATAAACGCTACCTATGAGAAGGACTTCGGTAACTTTAAATCCATCACAGTTGGTGGTTTCAACTATCAGTACAACCGAAGTGATTTCTCTGCCTCAAGCGGAGAAGGTGTCAGCCGTGATATAAAAAGTGTAAGCGGTGCGTCCACAAATCTGAAAACTGCGTATGATCTCGACCGCTTTAATATATATGGTGGTTTTCTTCAGCAAACCGTTGGTTATAAAAACCTGGCGTTCATTACCGCTGCGGGAAGGATTGATGGTTCATCCAAATTTGCAAAAGAACAAACAAATCAGTTCTATGGTAAACTTAGCGGAAGTGTAATCCTTTCCGATTTTACTTTCTGGAATGACGCATTCGGGACGTCAGTCAATAACCTGAAAGTGCGTGCTGCTATAGGAGAGGCCGGTGGTTTAAATGCGATCGGATCATATGATCGTTTCCAGGCTATATCTGCCGGGCAGCTTGTTAACAAGAATGCCTACGTGCCAAGTTCGACACTTGCCAACAGCGATGTGAAACCGGAACGCATGCGCGAGCTCGAAGCCGGTATAGATATAGCTTTCCTGCAAAATCGTTTTACCCTCGGGTTAACCTTGTATGAGCAAAAGATCTCGGATTTGATTGTTGAGTATGTTGTCGCATCGTCTTCCGGCGGTACACGGAAGATCGATAACGTAGGAGAGATGGAGAACAAGGGAATCGAAATTTCATTGGGAACTTCCATCGTGCGGAACACAAATTGGGGATGGGACCTAAATGTTATTTATAGTGCGAACCGAAATAAAATTACTGAACTGGGCTCGCCTCGTTTACAGATCAACAACGATGCGGGTGCACCGGTATATCACATCGAAGGACAACCCGCCAGTGTGTTTTACGGAACGTATTTCGCCCGCGATGCGCAGGGTAATTTACTCTATGCACCCAACCAGCAATTTTTGGTAGAACGTGGAAATGCAACAACCAATGAGCCGCAGCGTGGAGCAGATGGTTTACCGAGCGGTGATGGCATTCGGACTATTATTGGTAATCCCAACCCTGATTATACGGCTTCATTATCCAGCACACTCTGGTATAAAGGACTATCATTTGGATTTTTACTGGATGCTGTGCAGGGATATGATGTTTTCAATGCCGATCGCAGAACGCGGCAGGGTATAGGAAACGGTGAGTATGCAGAGAAGGAGATGAGAGGTGAACTTCCGCGAGGCTATATCTGGTCATCATACTCCATCGAAGAGTGGCGCATTGAAGATGGTTCCTTTGTAAAACTGCGTGAAGTTTCACTCAGCTATAATATTCCGAACTTCCTGAAGGGACTGTCCAATCTGCAGGTATCACTGATTGGCAGAAACCTGTATTCGTGGGATAGCTACGAAGGTTATGATCCTGAGACCAATGCCGGCAACACCAGCGATCGCTTTCGTGCCACAGATTTTGGAAATGTACCCATTCCCAGAACGTACCAGATCAAGTTAACCGGAAACTTTTAAACGTCATCGAACATGAGAACAAAGTATATATATAGTATCGTCCTCGTCTTTGCACTTGCTTCGTGTTATGAAGAGTATACAAATCCAAGTGCCACCTCCGAAGAGCAGGCAACGGCAACGGTAGAAGGATTGATTTCACTTAGCAACGGGCTGCAGTCCAAATATACCACCAGCCGGTTGAGCCCGGTATATAACGGCATTGCCGGTGCAGGTCTTTCAACAAAGGGACTGAAGGTATTGAATCCTGGTAACACGGATGAGGTGCAATTGGAAGGCGGTGGCAATTCGGTTGCTACATCCAACGCCATTGTCAGGAATCTCTGGGAGCAGGATAATCTTGTAAAATCAAATAGCGATCTTATTCTTGGCAACCTGGATATAGCGACCGATGCCGGTATTCGCAGTGGACTTCATGGAACGGCTGCTATCTTTAAAGCGCTGGCATTGGGCAACCTGGCTATGTTCTGGGAGCAGGCGCCTATCGTTGTAGAGCAGAACGCATCGTTTCAAAGCCGAACGGAATTGTTAACGGAAGCAGTTGCTATATTGGAGGCAGCAGAAGCAGCGGTCTCTGCCAATGCAGTGTCAGCCGCATTCTATAATAAAGCTGTTACCGGTATAGATATACCCAATACCCTGAATGCACTGATTGCCCGGTATGCATTGATGCTGGGCGATTATGACAAAGCACTGGCAGCAGCCGGAAAAGTAAATTTGTCGGTGAAGTCCTATTTTCAGTTTAACGAAACCAATCGCAACCCTATATTCGAAACGGCTCTCAGCAATGTCAATGTTTTTCAGCCACGTGATCTTTCGATGGGATTGCCCGCTTCACTGGCTCCGGTAGCAGAAGATAAACGCATCGATTTCTTCTTTGTAAGCCGTGCGCCCGATGCAGCCGGTATATTTAGAGGGAAGGGTTTCTTCACTTCCAACAGCAGTGCTATACCGGTTTATCTGCCGGGTGAGATATTGCTGATCCAGGCAGAAGCATACGCCCGTAAAGATGATCTTGCAAATGCATTGAGCAAGCTCAATGATGTTGTCACAAAAACACCGGAGGAAGATGCCTGGATGATGGGTGCAAGCTTACCCGAGTTAGATGGTTTGACGAAGGATGAAATTCTGACGGAGATATACCGTAATCGTGCTATCGAGTTATTTATGTCGGGACTTACGTTGGAAGACAATCGCAGGTTTGAACGGCCCGCGCCAACCGTAGGCAATCCGGCAGCGGGTGAACGCACGCGTAACTTCTATCCATATCCGGATACAGAACGCGATAACAATGTGAATACTCCCAATAATCCATCCATCTGATAACAGGTATTAAGAAGGACAGTGTACTGTGAGCGTTAGTCGTTAAGTGTTACTCGTTAACCGTACATGCAAATTTGGTATACTGTCCTTCTTTTATATCGGACTTCAGACCGTTCATATAGTGTTGTAATGCTGTGCTGATTTATTCATGTACATTGCGCGCCTTAAAATTATTTTGATTTAGCTTCCTGCGAATGTCTCATTGTCGTCACGTCCTGTTATCTATAGGTATAGTTTTGTTGCTTGTTTTGCTGGCGTGCGCTTGCGTGCATGCGCAGGTACAGGAACCACCTCGCCAGATGCGCGGTGTGTGGATTGCTACTGTTGCCAACATCGACTGGCCTTCACGATCCGGACTCTCGCCTGAAAAACAGCGAGAGGAGTTCACCGCTATACTTGATTTTCACAAGGCTCAAGGTATAAATGCTGTATTTGTGCAGGTGCGTCCGGCTGCCGATGCTTTTTATCGTTCATCGCTGGAGCCGTGGTCGCGCTGGCTCAATGGTTTGGGTAAAGCACCTCAACCATATTATGATCCGCTAACGTTCATGGTACACGAAGCACACATACGTGGCATGTCGTTTCATGCGTGGTTAAATCCATACCGCGCATTGACAAGCGTAACCGACTCAACGTCTATTCCGGAAGCAAGTATTGTGAGTAAACATCCCGAATGGTTTGTGCGGTATGGCAATACTATATATTTCAATCCCGGTATTTCATCGTGTCAGGATCATGTGGTGAATGTAGTGATGGATCTGGTGCGCAGGTATAAAATTGATGGTATTCATTTTGATGACTATTTCTATCCCTATAAAATTTACAAGGTAGCGTTTCCGGATAGCAGTACATTTGCCCAATATCCGCGAGGGTTTACATCTATAGATGACTGGCGAAGGAATAATGTTGATATGCTCATCAGTCGAATCAGCGATTCCATCCGGGCAGTAAAACCGTATATTCAGTTTGGCGTGAGTCCCTTCAGTGTATGGCGTAACCGTGACAGAGATCCGCGCGGCTCAGAGACGCAAGGCATGCAGACGTGTTACGATGATTTGTATGCTGATATTCGAAAGTGGCTTGAGAATGGTTGGATAGATTATGTCGCGCCACAGCTATACCTTCCCACTACGCATCCTAAAATCCCTTACGAAACCATACTCGGCTGGTGGAGTAAAAACAGTTTCGGTAAGCCGCTATATATAGGCCAGGCAGCGTATCGCGTTAACTCTGCAGATTCTGTGTGGAAAGATCCAGCGCAGCTATTTAGGCAAATGCGACTTAATGACAAGCATGGCCCTGTGCAGGGCAGTATTTTCTTTAGCTCCCGATCGCTTCGCGGCAATGCTCTTGGTATTTCTGATTCGCTGAAGGCAAACCAATATAAGTCACCGGCACTTGTGCCTGTTCATGCTTCCGCAGTCCAAGGTCATGTGCGGGTAGATCATCCGTTGTATTTTACAGGAGGCAAAGAACTGCGGATATACTGGAAGGAAACCTCAGACTCCTTAAATCACGCAACACCGTTTGTCCTATACCGTATGGCTTTGTCTGGAAAAGACAAGGGAACGTATAAACTGGTTGCTATCATTCCTCAGAGTGGTGCAACAGGTACCGGCAATATTTACGCGTATACCGATACAACTGCTCAAGCTCGGAAGAAGTATATATACACGCTTGCCACGGTTGATGTATACAACCGCCAGACTATATCACGGGCAGGGTATCCGGTTATCAACAAAAAAAGACACTGGCGGACTTTCGCGAGCGTCTCTGTAAATATTAAATAACGTGCAATACGCTCGGTCAATTCCGGGTTGGTATGTCGTGCGCAACGCGAGGTGGTGTATAATGCAATCTACCCGGCAATGGGTATTTTAAAAACACTTCCGAAGGTGATTGTTTGCAGGGCACTGCCAGTATTATTTTTGACAACATTTTGCAGTGAATAATTGAAACCCGTGGACAAAACCGTTTAATTTCAGCAGGCAAAGTTGTTTAAGTATGCTATCCAATTACTAAATTAACGAAAACATTAGCCCCCTGTAAATGCTTATGAAAACACTCTCACTGGTATGCTCACTCATCGTTCTTTCTATTGTGATTGCAAGCGCGCAGCCACCGAAAGGTCCTGTTACACCGGGTACAACATTCGGAAGTTCCATATCAGCAGAGAATGCTATACCGGTAGCCGATCTTTCCGGGATATTGAAGGACGATCAATCGCATCCCGTAAAAGTTACAGGTACGGTAACAGACGTGTGTCCCAAGAAAGGTTGCTGGCTGTCATTACAAATGCCCGACAATAGCAAGGTTTTTGTCAAGATGAAAGACTACGGTTTCTTCGTACCGGTAGAACTTATCGGAAAAACAGTGGTGGTTGATGCCGAGGCAAAACTTATCAAGACATCCGTGGATGAATTGAAGCACTATGCCGAAGATGCCAAAAAGACGCGGGAGGAAATAGACGCTATTAAAGAGCCCAAAGAGGAGATACGATTAACTGCGAACGGCATCGTGATTGTGAAATAGGAGTGAGGTAATAGAGTATATAGCTATATATAGCGCTTTTTATACTACACAGCGTTGTAAGATTCTATCATCTCTACAGGTGACAATACCACAAACGGAATTCCCGTGTTGCTATACCTGTCTGTCAATACAATTTCATTATTTCTTAATGTTATCAGAAAATCATCATTCAGTATTTTAGGCTCAACGTTCAGGTAGAAATTGTCACCATCCTGATAGACCTGGTAGGCTCCCGTGTATTCAGGGACGGACGCAATTCGTAAATCAGTCTCGCGAAAAATATACCTGACCGCATTAGGCTTCGTGTCAAATTTCTTATTTGTGAACAGGGTTTTGATTCGTTCAATCGTCATACGTGATGTTTATCGCTTTTATTTTCTGTCAGTACCTGCTTAACAACTGCATAGCGATAATGTTATGGAATAATGAATGTATTGATGGGTTGGATTTTGGTTCTATATTTAACCCCACAAAGAAGTGCGCGGAAGACCAGAGTCTCGAAGAATATGTCATTCGGGTTAATTAAAGATGAGGAAGTCGTTACGGGCGTAACGTCATAAATGAGAGGTATATATGTACGAATATGTTGTAGCGAAGCCTTCTGAATTATCATTGTCTCAAATGAAAATGGTGTTGAATCTCTGGCAGATTGAAGAATGGCAACAGCTGACAAAGGGTGAATTTGACGATGTGTTTTATAACAACGAGTTTCACCTGCTGGTGGATGACAATGGCCAGATGTTATCGGTATCGCGCATTAATTTTAATTTTCAGATCTCCGTGTCGGATTCCATCCACACCATTGCCGAGTTGGTAGGATTCGTTTCGCGAAAACCGCGGCATGGTCATGGATCACTTCTTTTTCGCCATATACTCACCAGCTTAACGGAACGAGGTGTTGAAGCGATCGGTTTTTGTGAACCGGTCAGCCGAGTGTTTTATGAAAAATGCGGTGTTGAAATTTTTTATTCGCAGTCGAGATTTATCAAAGAGAAAATTAACGGTGAATGGGTTTATAATTCCAATGAAGACATTGTTAACCTGACGTTGTCAGAACGTACGAAAGCTATTATCAAAGGCTTGACTACAGTTGCACCCGCTTACCTGATTTCCGGGTAATATTGATCTTTAATTTGTGTTAAGAATTTTCTTTGCTGGCGTTTGTCAACGGAAGCTTGTTGATAGAATGTTCAGCAATATATTGTTCGAATATATCGTTCTTGTACAATCATCAGTATACTTGCATGAGCTTGTAAATCCTGATGAAGATATATATGAAGCAAAACTTTATTCTACTCCCGGTTAAGACAACGCATGCACTGAAGTCGGAAGATAAATCACTGAGTCCGGAAGTAAAGAATTTTTTCTATAAGCTTTCATCACCTGCAAAAGCGAAGCGTTTGCATTTTCAGGGAGACAATAAACCGCTGCCTATAAAAGTTCTTGATTCAGTAAGTGAAAGCGGTGCCAAGCTTGTAGAACTTCCGCTGGACTCGCTGGCAAATTTTCAACTTTCATATCCCGGCATACGGCTGGTGCCTGAAGTGTTTTACAAAAAGGCGATCATGCCTTCGCTTCCGTTAACGCGCCTCTTCTCTGCAGCCGCGTCCAGGCGAAAAACAACTACTGTTACCGTAACGAACGAGAAAGGTGAGCCCATCGCAGATGCAAGTATATATGCGTATGTGGATTACGAGAAGGAGACTGGCGTGGATGGCACTACAGATGAAAAGGGTAAATTTTCAATCAGGCTTTCCAAAGCTGTAAAGCAACTCGAAGTATTGCTCATATACCCACCACATACATACTGGCCGGTATGTTTAAAAAATGTATCGCTTGACGAGCCTGTTTCGGTTAAGGTTCGTCTTATTGATATAGCTTATGATGATATACTCCGTCATTTTTATAAGACACGCGAGTTGCCTGTTATCCGAAAGAGTATCAGGATCGGTATTATCGATACAGGTATAGGGCCGCATGCATCGCTCGATGTTGAGGGCGGTGCCTGCACGGTAGCAGGGGAGAGAAAAGCAGATTATGCGGATTATGATAATCACGGAACGCATGTGGCAGGTATCATTGCATCGAGACAGGATCCGGTGGGTGTTGCCGCTGGTGCTCAGCTATATTCATACCGGGTGTTTCCGAAAGATGGCGGTGATGCATCGAGTTTCTCCATTATAAAAGCTATCAGTAAAGCGGTTGAAGACGGATGCCATCTCATCAATTTAAGTATTGCTCTGGATGAATCCGATGAAGCGACCAACGCGCAGATTGCAGAAGCGTATTCGAAAGGTGTAGTATGTTTTGCTGCTGCCGGTAACGATGGTCGCAAGCCCGTGTCGTATCCGGCTGCATATAGTCTTGCTATAGCGGTGAGTGCTATTGGGAGAAAAGGTACATTTCCTCCGGGTACCGAACCTTTCGTGGATGTGAAAGCGCCCTATGGAAAAGATCCGAAAAACTTTATAGCCGCGTTCTCGAATATAGGACATCAGATAAAAATGACAGCACCGGGTGTAGGTATAGTGAGTTGTTATCCCGGAGACAAATTTCAGGTGTTGAGTGGTACATCCATGGCGAGTCCTGCTGCCGTGGGTATAGCGGCACGATTGCTTGCCGATGAAGGCAAGATCATTAAGCGTGCAGCGAATGCACAACGGGCAGATGAGATGATCAGGTTCTTACACAGCAAACTGCAACCGCTGGGATTTGGCGCGCGCTACGAAGGACAGGGAATGCTTTTTATCTGAATATTTTTTTAGCATTATTTGTATCTTTACACGATGGCAAATCGCAGATGGATATTGAGATTTTTAGGAAATGCCACATCCATTTCCAAAGCAAAGGTTAATGCCTTGCTGAAAGGAAATTCTATTCACGTTATCGACATGAGTCTCTTTCCAAAATTGCTGTTGGTGGAAGGATCAAAAGAAAAGATGAACGCCCTCACCAGTCACTCAAACGCCTGGGCATATTCTCCTGAAAAGTCCTATAAGGTTCCTACCACCCGGAAGAAATTATAGGTTGAGACAATCTCTTTGACGGAAGCGTTTAACGCTATATATTTTTTTTTTTAATCAAGCAGATTTTTTTTCGTTATATCGGAAGGCTGAACATAAAGTCAGCTGTCAAATATTGTTGATATAGTTCAAATCATGTTGTAATAACAAGAATGGTACTAAAGTATGAGTCGGTTTTTTGCAGGTTTCTATAGTTTTGATCGCAGTAATTAATCATTTTCAAAATCGCCTCACGTAAAGACAAGTAATCATTTGCTATGACACTAAAAGAAACACTCGCTTCACTTAAATCTATGGCAAACGAAAAGATGTTTGCTCACAACGTAAAGAATGGTGCAGGTAAAAATCAGTTCGGGGTGAAGCTTGGTGATATACGCACACTTGCCAATAAGATAAAATCAAACCATGCACTGGCATTGGAGTTGTGGAAAACCGAAAATATAGATGCGCGGTTGCTGGCAATGCTGATCATTCAGCCTAAGAAATTGTCAGTAGAAGAACTGAATGAATTTGTTACGTCCATTGCATTTGTGCAGGAAGCCGAGTGGTTTAATGCCTATGTTGTGAAAGATCATCCGCAGAAGGAAACTGTTCGTGAGAAGTGGATGAACGCAAAGAATCATTGGGCCGCGCGTTCAGGGTGGAGTCTTACGAGCGGTCGGGTAGCACGTGAACCGGAAGGTCTTGATCTCGTAAAGCTCCTGGATCGCATCGAGTCCGAAATGCCAACGGCTCCGCCCGAAGTACAATGGACGATGAACAGTGCATTGGCGCAAATCGGAATCAACTTTCCTAACCATAGAAAACGTGCTATTGATATCGGTGAGTCCCTGGGTATATATCGCGACTATCCTGTTTCCAAAGGTTGTACGTCACCTTTTGCACCGATTTGGATAAATGAAATGGTGAAACGGAAAGCTGGATAATCTGTTAATTAAAATTGACGACTTGAATATATACTTTGTATACATTATAAGAATTTGCGTGCGCATGTGTATGTGATTTTAATCCAATTTTAATTTACTTTTTAGCGTATTTAAATCAGATTGTTGTAAGCTTGTAGCAGGTTAGTTAGTTTACAGGTAGAACAGAAAAAGCTCACAGTCCATCTGTGGGCTTTTCTGTTTTGTAACTGCGTGCATTTATTTGGCTGCTGAATGTTAACTTGCATCTGTGTGCTGCTAAGGCAGCACAAACAATGCTTGTATACTTTAATTATGAAAAGTCTTTTTCTTTCGCTGATTGCGTTTACGCTTTTATCAATAGGGCAACAGGATGCGTTGACTATAACATCGATTAAACGAACTTATGCCGGTAACGATGAGTGGTCTGTTTATACTAACAAGGGAACACTCACGCTGAAGCGTACGTTTGCCAATGGAAGTGAATGGAGCATTACAGGTCTGGGTAACACACGCTATACGATCAGGCAGATTTTTATGGACGACCCGAGTGAGTGGCGCATCAGCAATGGCCGAAGTGATATATCTTTTGGAGTATCGTTTCCGAAGAATTACAACGAGTGGCGTACCGGAGATGAAAGTAAACAGGTATACGTCAAGACTCTTTTCTCAAACGATTATTCAGAATGGCACGCCAATGGCGATGGGGGAGAGATGATTATAAAAAAGATGTTTGGTGATAATACAGAGTGGACTGTAAACGATCATCTTGCGGATGAGCCTGATATAACAAAGCTCTCCGTTATATTTATTCCGGTGATCGTATCACTGCAATAAATATACTATATATAGGGGTTATGTAATTAATCGAGGAGTCTTACAACTTTTATGAATCGCTCTTTGTAATGCTTGTTCAAGGTTGTTTCTGTTACACTATACGTTTTACCAGAGCTGGCGTGAATGAACGTAAGGTTTTCGCCCGCCTGCGTTATGATACCAACGTGTCCGACCTTGCGGATTTTTTTGTTGGTACCGGTAAAGAGAATCACATCACCGGGTTGTGCCGATGGTAGTTCAATTGCACTGCCCACCGTTGTAAAACCAATGGAACTGCGAGGCACAGTTATCTGAAAATGATTGAATACGTACATCACAAAACCGGAGCAGTCAAATCCTTTTTTAGGGTCAGAAGACGCGTATTTATATCGAACACCTTTAAATGTCTTGGCAAAATCGATAAGATCGGTCCGTATACCGTTTTTGTTTTTGAGACTTGCCGAATCCACAGCAACTTTACCTGTATCCAACTGCGTGAGTATCACCGATGTGGTTGGGGTAATACCGGTACCGCCAGGCACTCCGTTGTGAGCAAGTAATACTGAAAAAAAGAAAAGCACACCATTGATCATCTGGCAATATAACACAAAGCCGCGTAATGCACTCAGTCCATGCAGATCAAATGCAGACTGGTTCTATCAAATGTAGGTTTTTAGGATGAATTTGCAGATATGTCGGCACATTCAATGATTCGTTTTTCCTTCGGAATCGCCCGCTATATTTCAGCGTTTGGAAAAATCGGGGTATTACTATAGCACTCCTGATCTATAGGTGTACAGGGTGCAGATATAGGTACTCATTAAAAAGCCTCCCGAACATTTCATTCAGGAGGCTTTACTTTCAAACAGGTAAGCAAGTGTGTTGAATTTATAGCTATATATCCGCTATATTTTCAAACTATCTATATAGTATCATTCATATCGCAGCGCCTGTACCGGGTTGGCCCGTGCCGATCGAATGGTGTGATAGCTAATGGTGATCAGCGCAATAGTAAAGGCAAGTATACCTCCCGCTATGAACCACAACGGGTTAATCGGGATTCGGTATGCAAAGTTATTGAGCCACGAATGCAATAGATAATACGTTACAGGACTAACGAGTATAAATGATATGAGAAGTAATAAGGTAAAGTTTCGTGAGAGTAACACGAAGATCTGTGTCTCGGTTGCACCAAGCGATTTTCGTATACCAATCTCTTTGGTCTTTTTCTCGGTGGTGATCGCAGTTAATCCAAACAGTCCTACGCAGGCAATTATAATCGCGAGGCCCGCCATGATCGTTACTACCGTGGCCATCTGTTTATCAGAGCGGTATAGTACTTCAAAATGCTGGTCGAGAAATGAATAATCAAACGGGTAGCCCGGTATATGTTTTTCCCAGAGTTGTTTTACCTGCGCGATTCCTTCTTCCGTTCTGCCGGCTTCAATTTTTACCGTGAGCTCATCGTAACCCCAATCCGGATGAACTACCATACTCAGTGTGTTAACTTTATAGTGCAGCGAATTGAAATTGAAATCCTTTACTACGCCTATAATGGAGCCGAGAGAATCTTTATCGTACCAGCTATGACCTGCCGGAGTACCCACAGTCTCTTTTAGTGCAAGCTCTTTTTCGAATGTCTCATTGATAATAAATGCCTTGCCATTGTCCGTTGCAAAATCTTTTGAGAAGCCTCGTCCTGCTTTCAGTTCTATACCATATACTTTTAAGAAATCGTAATCAACATTAATATTGGATGGCGTGATCTCGCGTATAGCTGTATCGGCTTTGACCTTAAAGCCCCATTGATGCAGGTTGTTGCCAAGCCGTTGTCCACTGGCCGTTACACCTTTGATGGCTGATTGCTGCAGTAATTCCTGCTTCAGTGTTTCAAACTTCGCATTCGCTTCATTGTTCATATCCACCAACAGAATCTGATCCTTGGCAAAACCTATATCTGCGTTGGTCATGAAGGAGAGTTGTTGCAATACAATCAGTGTACTTACGATCATCGCCAGGGCAAGTCCAAATTGTACAACAACGAGACTGCTGCGAAATACAGATCGACCTTCTGCTTTGCCTTTGCTTTTTATGGACTTGGCGACATTGAATGCCGTCATATAAAATGCAGGATATATACCGGTGAGGATGCCCAGCACACACGTTGCGAGTATAACGGCAACAACGTGCTCACCTTGCTGCAGAAACGAAATGAAATCAAGTTGTCTGCCAATAACATCATTCAATAATGGAATACTGACGAGCGCGAGTAAACAGGCCATAACAAGCGCAAACATGGCCAGCATAACAGATTCAAAAATGAACTGTCCAAACAATTGAAGCTTGCGTGCACCGACTGATTGACGCACACCAATTTCTTTCCACCGATGCGAAGCACGTGCGGTAGTGAGATTCATAAAATTTACTCCGGCAATCAACAGGATGAAAGCACCAATGATATAGAATACATCCAGGTATTCGCCATTGAACTTCCGGTAATTGTTATAGTCGTGTTCTATATCTGTTGAACTTAAATGTATTTGTGCCAGCGGTTGGAGAAATAATTTATAGTATTCATTAATCTTCGGATCGTCCATGTGGCGCGACATAAAGGCCGGGAACTTGGCTTCCATAGCCGGTATATTTGTGCCCGGGTTCAATACTAAATATGTATTCAGTGAATTTCCACCCCAGCGATTATCGTACTCTTTGTCGTTGCTGGTAATGGTGGTCATGGAGACTAGTGCGTCAAATTGTAAATGGGAATTCTCCGGAATGTTTTGCAGGATAGCCGTTATCGTATACTCTTTATCCCGGTAGGTAATGGTATTGTTAAGAGCATCTGCCGTACTTTTGAAAAACTTGAGCGCCAGGTCTTCGGTAACAGCCATAGTATAGGGAGCGTCCAGTGCTGTAGCACGATCGCCCGAAAGTAAAGCAAAATCAAAAATATCCAGGAAGGTGCTGTCGGCTGTAGCTACGTGCGACACCAGCATTCGTGTTTCGTCCTTGACAAATAATTGTTTGCCGTTGATGAAAAGTCGCGTATAGGTTTGTACTTCCGGAAACTCGCGGCCTATAGCGGGTGCCATGCCGGGCATGGACAATGCAACCTTTTGCTCGTTGGTGCCCGGAAAGTTCTGCACTTCGTCTAACCTATATATATTCTGGCTTTTGCTGTGAAATGCATCAAAGCGTTGCTCGTCCTGCACAAAGAGGTAAATGATGATGCAGGCAGCAAGGCCCACAGAAAGACTAAAGATGTTGATGAAAGCGTAGAGCGGCTTATGGCGAATAGCGCGCAATGCGATAGTGAAGTAGTTCTTGAACATAAGTCAGGGTTTGTTTAAAGCTATACCAGGGTTATCATGAAAAGTTACAATCACTTTTTTATAAAATGGAAATATATTGTCTCACGTGTAGCAACACCAAAAAGCCAGAGACAAGGTAATGGCTATAAGACTTACCGTACATGGCATTTGTTACAGGTGTGACCGATACCGAACAAATACGTTCTGATGCGATACAATTATTTTACTTGCCGATTCGTAAGCATTTATCGACTTTACTGAAAATTTCAGCGTATGATTGATATCGTGATCGAAGCACGGCAGGCATCACTGGCTCCGGGAATGGATGTGCGCAGAATTCTGCCGTTTCGAATGAGACGAATGGTTGGCCCGTTTATCTTTATGGATCATGCGGGTCCGGTAAACATTCAGCCGCAGGTCGTTGCCAGTATGGATGTACTGCCGCACCCGCATATAGGTTTATCTACGGTTAGTTATTTGTTCGGTGGGCTCGTTACCCATCGCGATAGCCTTGGTGTTGAGCAGGTAATTCGCCCCGGTGAAGTAAACTGGATGACGGCCGGAAAAGGTATAGCACACTCCGAGCGTTTTGAAGATCCATCGGCACTGGCCGGTGGTTCATTGGAAATGATACAGACCTGGGTTGCCTTGCCGGAGAAAGACGAAGAGTCTGATCCGCAGTTTGAGAACTATAAAGAAAATCAGTTGCCCATTTTTACCGAGACCGGTATATGGATGAGACTGATTGCCGGCAATGCGTATGGATTAAGGAATGACGTAAAGACGCACTCGCCTTTGTTTTACCTGCACGTGATGCTTGAAAAAGATAAACGCTTCGGACTGCCAAAAGAACATTCCGAGCGGGCTATATATATAGCGAAGGGC
>DJFR01000240.1 GCA_002432545.1 Flammeovirgaceae bacterium UBA5867
CATACGGAATATAAACTGACGCGCCACAATCTCGTTACGGAATGCTTTACCGATCTGTGCTATACCGAACGGTATTTTCATACGACCAGTCTTCTGCACGTTCAGGAAGTTTACAAATATACCCTGGGCTGTTTCTGGTCGCAGGTATATCTTGCTCGCATCTTCTGCCAGTGAACCAATTTCGGTAGAAAACATCAGGTTAAATTGACGAACATCCGTCCAGTTCTTGGTACCAGATATAGGGTCGGCAATGTCAAGGTCAATGATCAATTGTTTCATGGCCGCCATGTCGCCATTACCCATCGCATCTTTCAGGCGCGCATTGGTTTCATCAATCTTCTTTTGATATTCGAGTACACGCGCGTTGGTGGTAACAAAAGTCTCTTTGTTAAAGGCATCACCAAAACGCTTCTCGGCTTTCTCAACTTCTTTGTTGATCTTATCTTCCATCTTCGCGATAGCATCTTCAATGAGCACATCTGCGCGATAGCGTTTCTTGGAATCTTTATTATCGACCATCGGATCGTTGAAGGCATCTACGTGCCCGGAAGCTTTCCAGGTTGTAGGGTGCATGAAGATAGCAGCATCGATCCCCACTATATTATCATGTAGCAGGGTCATAAACTTCCACCAGTATTCCTTCAGGTTGTTTTTCAGTTCGGCCCCGTTCTGCCCGTAATCATATACAGCACTGAGGCCATCATAAATCTCACTGGAAGGAAAAATGAACCCATACTCCTTGGCATGGGCAATCACATTTTTAAACAGGTTATCTTCTTGCGTTGCCATAAGCGGCAAAGATAATATTAGTCAACAGTCTGCAACGGACTGTCACCTGTTTTTTAAATGTTAAGGATGATACCCTGCCGCTTGTTAGGGGATTTGCTTACGCTATGTGCTTGGGGAGTTTTACTGTAAAGGTAGAGCCAACACCNNAACATATCGTATATCTTGCCGTGATACTCCGGTGCTATACCTTGCCCGTTATCTTCCACTTTCAGATAAAATACGCGTCCGTTTAACTGGTGCTGCAGGCGTATATATTTACCATCCTTACGATTGTCGTGGTAGCGAATGGCGTTGGAAACCAGGTTACCGATAATAATGCGCAGGCGGTTCTTGTCAGATTCCACCACGGCATCTTCCGGTATATCAACATGAAAATCGATCCGCTCGGCTTCCGGAGAGTATCGCAGGCTATCCCACACTTCATGCGCCAGTTCGTGAAGGTTTACTTTTTCACGGCTAATGTCAAGACGGTTGTTACGGGAATAGTCAGTAATATCTTTAATGAACTTATCCAGCGAATGAATGCGATCCTTCATCATCAGCATATAGTTCTTCATTTCGTGGGCGCTTTGTGAGCGCTCGGCTATATTAAGCAAACCCATGATGGAGGTAAGCGGAGCGCGAAGATCGTGCGAAGTGCTGTATACAAACCGATCGAGCTCGCGGTTGGTTTTGGTAAGCATTTCGTTACTCTGCACCAGCTGTATAGCGTTATAGTGATTCAGACTGATGAGCAGATATACACCCATAGTGATAGCCGGTAGTGCTACCGTAAAGTTCAACACCAGGTGTAGTAACAATAATTCTTCTGTATGAATTCTTTTAGGCAGTAAACTGAAATCTACAAAATATGCCAGTGCGAAAAGTACATAGGTAAATACAGCGAACAGAATAGACAGTAATCGCTGCTTATAGCTGAACACCGCGAAAGCTGCTACTGAGTTAGCAATGAAGAAAACAAAGATACCGGTGTTGGGCGATTGGCTGGCAGCAAAAAGATATACCATGATGTTGATGGTAGGCAATAGAAAGTAATTTGCCAGGCAATGGTCTCCCTGGCGATGTATGAAAATGGAGAGTGAAAGAAAAAAAGCGGTGCATACAAATACCGGCACGGAGAAATATGAACCCGACAGAACATCGATTACTATATATAGTGCACAAACTAAAATACCAAGCAGCGCAAACTGGCCCGACAGCATTACCTGCTTATACTCTCCCCAGGACTCAATGTGTTTGTCTTCACCAACAATCAAATCCCGTATCACTTTCTTGAACTCCATCCTTCGAACTTTGAGTAAACAAAAGTAAAGTACCCCTGTAGATGGTACTGTTTGATTATCCCGGTTGGAGTATCCATGCAAGTTTTTCAGAAAAAAGTAAGAAGAATGTGAACCCGGGGTGTAATGAAAATTCTCTCAAAAGAGAATCCTGAAATCCAGAACAGCGTTGCAACACCTTAACGAACAGATATATTGTTCAGGCTATTACAAATCCATAGTATAGCGCAGGTAAGTTTCTGTAAGCACAATACGGTTGACGAACGCCATACCGCAGTCAATACTAAATTTTATACTTACCAATCGCGTATTAAAATCCGTTATCTTACCGCCTTAATGGTGCAGTTTCATAAAATAGCATTAGCCCTGGCGTTCTCTCCACGCACACAAGCCCTGTTGGCGGAGGCTGCCCGGTTGAAAAATTTCTGGAACGCAGAGCTTATTCTTATTCACGTGGGCGAATATGGTGAGCGCGAAAAACTACTGCTGAACGAATACCTGGCGAGCGTTAATTTATCGCTGGATAGAGATGTTCGCGTATGTTGGGAGCAGGGTAAACCCAGCGAGCGTATACTGGCAACCTGCAAAAAAGAAAATGTAGATTTACTGGTAGCGGGGGCTTTGAAGCAGGAGAATTTAGTTCAGTATTATCTTGGTACTATAGCGCGCAAGATCTTACGCAAAGCCAATTGCTCGGTTTTAATGCTTACAGATCCATCCAGCACCCCGGCACCCTTTAGAAATATAGTAGTTAATACAGACGACAGTGCTTATATAGAAGATGCTGTGCGTATAGCATGTACTTTCGGATTAAAAGACAAAGCGTTGTGGTTGCACGTAGTTCGCGAGATAAAGCTATACGGCTTAACCATGTCGGCATCTGATCAGCATTCGGAAGCAGAATATGAACATCTGCGCCAAAGCCTGGTGAAGGATGAGATTGATATTGTAGAGAAGCTACTGAAAGGTATACCACACGAAGGATTGAAAGTAAATATAAAGATGCTCGCAGGTAAATCCGGATTTGAACTGGCTAAGTTTGCACAGCGCAAGCACGCAGACTTGCTGGTAGTGGGCGCATCTCCCAGAAGGTTCTCATTGTTTGATCGCGTTTTTCCGCATGGCCTCGAGTATATCTTTGCCGATATGCCGTGCAATTTATTAGTTGTGCATCCTATAAAGAATCAGCGTATAGGAAAGGAGGTAAAGCATGGTTAGGCTGAGCCACGCAGATGTAGTACACTTGCTTATGCAGTTAGGCATCATGCTCATCATGGGCCGTATCTTTGCTGAGGTTGCGCGTAAATTCAAACAGCCTGCTGTGATTGGCGAAATTATAGCAGGCGTTCTGTTAGGGCCTACCGTACTGGGCATGATTCAACCGGAGTGGTTTGCTGCGTTATTCCCGGTGCCAAGTGGTGCCGGCACGGTGTTATCCGGAATGGTACAGGTGGCTGTTGTTATGTTGTTATTCATTGCCGGACTCGAGGTTGATCTGCATATTGTATGGCAGCAAGGGCGACAAGCTATAGCAACCAGTTTATTCGGGTTGGTAATTCCATTCTTTATAGGTTTTGTATTCCCCTATTTATTCCCCGAGTTTTTTGGTATAGCTGATATACATGCGCGCCTGGTGTTTGCTTTGTTTATGGGTACCGCCATGGCTATATCTGCACTGCCGGTAATTGTGCGTATACTTATGGATCTGAATATGTTCAGGTCGCGCATGGGTTTACTGGTTGTAGCTTCTGCCATGCTCGATGATTTGATTGGCTGGATGATCTTCTCGGTGTTGTTGGGAATGATTGGCAAAGGAGGAACTACCATGTCGGTCTGGAACACAGCATTGTTAACATTATTGTTTGCTGTATCGATGCTCACCGTAGGCCGTGGGTTGTTGAACCGTTTACTGCCGTGGGTTAACCGGAAATTTGCGTGGCCGGGGGGTGTACTCGCGGTATCGCTCGCCTTATGTTTTTTTGCAGCTGCTTTTACCGAATATATAGGTATACATGCAATCTTCGGTGCGTTTATTATGGGGGTTGCCCTGGGAGATTCAGAACATTTTTCAGAACGTGCCAAAGAAATTGTTCACCAGTTTATCAACAACATCTTCGCTCCGCTATTCTTTGTTTCCATCGGTTTGCGCGTAAACTTCTTTACCAACTTCGATCTGATGTTAACAATCACCATCATCTTTATTGCCTTTGTTGGTAAAATAGCGGGTGCCGGAATCGGTACACGGCTTGGAGGTTTCTCATGGAAAGAATCTCTCGCAGCAGGCTTTGGTATGAATGCACGCGGAGCGATGGAAATAATTCTCGGATTGATCGCACTTGAAAATGGATTGATCAACGAAAAAGTATTCGTATCACTTGTTATCATGGCGCTCTTTACCAGTATGACCAGTGGCCCGCTGATGCGGTGGAGTCTCACCAGCCGGTAAGACTATATTTTGAAGTATACTTCTGCCGGCATATATACCAGGGCGAAAGTTACTTCTGCTCGCGCAGTTGCTTGGCTCTCTCCCAGTATATATCCATTTCGGCAAGTGTCATCTCACCCATTACTTTGCCATCTTTAGCAGATTCGGTTTCGAGATATTGAAACCGCTTGATGAATTTTTTGTTGGTACGCTCCAGTGCTTCTTCCGGATCTATATCTATGAAGCGTGCATAGTTCACCAGCGAAAAAAGTAAATCACCAAACTCCGCCATCGCTTTTTCTTTATTGATCGCCTCGCTGGATTCTGCATTGAATTCATTTTTAAATTCCTGCATTTCTTCTTCAACCTTCTCCCACACTTGCTCCTTGCGCTCCCAATCGAAACCAACACCACGTGCCTTGTCNNTTTCCTGACTTCAGTTTTATTTTTTCCCAATTGGCTTTTACGGTTTCTTCATCGTTCGCTACTACATCACTATAGATGTGCGGGTGGCGCTCTATGAGTTTATCGCAAATGGAATGGAGTACATCTGCAATATCAAATGCACCGCGTTCGGAAGCAATACGTGCGTAGAACACCATGTGTAGCATAATATCCCCCAATTCTTTCTTTATTTCTTTCAGATCACCTTCTAAAATAGAATCGGATAGTTCATAAGTCTCTTCGATAGTGAGGTGGCGCAGACTTTCCAAAGTTTGTTTTTTATCCCACGGGCAATTCTCCCGCAATTCATTCATGATCGTGAGGAGGCGATCGAATGCTTTTAATTTTTCTTCACGTGTGGGGTCTGGTGCCGATATAACTTTCTTCATAATTGCTGTTCAAATTTAGTAGCAAAGTAAAGGGTGTTAATCTACGATCTAAAATCATTAATCAAAATCATAGTTAGCAAAGAGTGTCTCGTACCTCATGAGATTTATTCTTATTTTTGCCGTCCGCATAAACTTAAAAATCACGTGACTTTAATTAAATCGATTTCAGGTATACGAGGTACTATAGGAGGTAAAACTGGCGATAACCTCACCCCCGTTGATGTAGTAAAATTTGCTGCCGCCTATGGTTCACTTTTAAAGAAGAAAGAAGGTGCAACAAAAGTTGTGATCGGTCGCGATGCACGCCTCTCCGGTGAGATGGTAAATGCATTGGTAACAGCTACACTGCAAGGCTTAGGTATTGATGTAGTAGACCTTGGTCTGTCGACAACACCTACGGTTGAAATAGCAGTGCCCTTAGAGAAAGCAGCCGGTGGAATAATTTTGACAGCAAGCCATAACCCGGTACAGTGGAACGCGCTGAAGTTACTCAATGAAAAAGGTGAGTTCATTTCAGCAAAAGATGGTGAAGAAGTTTTACGCATAGCCGAAGCTGAAGAGTTTGACTTTGCCCAGGTAACGAAGCTGGGTAAATATGAAAAGAAAGACGACTATATAAAGATACACATTGATCAGATTCTGAAACTTCCACTCGTTGATGTAGCGGCTGTTGAGAATAAAGGTTTCAAAGTGGTAGTAGATGCTGTGAACTCAAGTGGTGGTATAGCAGTGCCTATGTTACTCAAGGCAATGGGTGTAAAAGTAAAGGAATTACACTGCGATCCTACCGGGCATTTTCCACACAACCCCGAGCCGCTGCCGGAACATCTTACCGATATTATTCGCGAGATCAAAAAAGGTAAGTATGATCTGGGTATCGTAGTTGATCCGGATGTAGATCGTTTAGCATTGGTATCTGAAGATGGAACTCCGTTCGGTGAAGAATATACGCTTGTAGCCGTTGCTGATTATGTATTGAATGCCGGTAAAAAGAAAAACGGTAATACTGTATCCAACCTTTCGTCTACACGCGCGCTGCGTGATGTAACAGAAAAAGCAGGAGGCGAATATTTTGCTGCTGCTGTAGGTGAAGTAAATGTGGTGACCATGATGAAAGAGCAGCATGCTGTGATTGGTGGCGAAGGTAATGGTGGTGTAATCTATCCTGATCTTCACTACGGTCGTGATGCACTGGCCGGTATTGCCCTCTTCCTCACGCACCTTGCGAAATCAGATATGACGGTTTCAAGACTTCGTGCCAAGTATCCCAACTATATTATCTCTAAAAATAAAATCGAGTTAACACCCACTATAAATGTTGACAAGGTGCTGGAAGAGGTAAAGAAGAAGTATGTAAAGCAACCGATCAACACGATTGACGGTGTTAAGATCGAGTTTGATAAAGAATGGGTACACCTGCGTAAATCAAACACGGAACCGATCATCCGTATTTACGCGGAGTCTGACATGGAAGTTAAAGCCGATAATCTTGCTAAAAAGATCATATCTGACATTAAAGAGATTATTAACGAAAAAACTCTGGCTTAAAGCGCTGTTACTGACAATGGTTTAAGCCTGAACCTTTAACTTTGCTGTCTGAACTCATTAACCAATATGCGCATTTATCTAGACAACGCTGCCACAACTCCGCTGGATCCGGAAGTGTTTGAAGCGATGAAGCCTTTTATGCTGGAGGATTTTGGAAATCCATCTTCCACACACGGACATGGCCGGAAGGTTAGGGCAGCGATCGAGTCGGCACGAAAAAAAATTGCTGAGTTGTTAAACTGTACACCGGGTGAAATCATCTTTACTTCAGGAGGTACAGAAGCCGACAATGCAATTTTGGGAAGCAGCATTCGTACATATGGTATAAAGAACGTGATCTCTTCGCCTATTGAGCATCACGCAGTAGAGCATACGTTGCACATGCTGGCGAAGCAGGAGCAGTTTAACCTGCACATGGTAAAGCTCGATGCGAAAGGACATATCGATCTGAACCATCTGGAAGAATTGCTGAAGATGCATCCGAACACACTCGT
>DJFR01000076.1:0-352 GCA_002432545.1 Flammeovirgaceae bacterium UBA5867
TCAGTTTGACCGGTATAAACACATTTTTAGTGATTTCAAAATTTGGAACATTATAAATACCGTTTTGTATTTCTTCATAATTGTTCCAAAATTCTTGAACAGAAATATCTTTACCCTGATAGCTGGATATATAGCCACCCGCTACGGTAAATGTTATAAAGCTTTTTGTATCAATGTCTGATTGGATTGCCTCGTCCCAGCTTTCATGTTCTATTATGAGTCGCTCCAGCATATATAGTATTGCTTCGTTGGCGTTTGCTGTAACTTGTTTGTCAAGGACTACAAGAAAAGCACAACCCCACAACTCACTTTTGCAACAGAGTTCGTAATAATCCGTCTCTTTCCATCTCTT
>DJFR01000076.1:400-8928 GCA_002432545.1 Flammeovirgaceae bacterium UBA5867
AACTATAGCTACTTGAAAGATTCTGCTACTAAGCATCAGAGTCCCGGCGGCCGGTGACTCTGATGGGGCGTCATCTCCTTTCTCATCTTTGGCAAATCAAATTACAATTTAAGGATTATGACAGTCGAAGCATAGTCTCCGTTTCGGGACTATGCGTCTTTTGAAAAGCTGTCTGTTGCTAAGTGTGTGCTTCCGTCAGAGTCCCCGAGGCGGGAGACTCTTCGGAGACTTAAAGGATCCCCAATCAACACATCCAGAATTTTTTCTTTACGAAATCAATTAGAGATGGTCCTTCACATCCGTTGGCTTCTTCAGCGTCTTTATCGTGAGGGCTTCGCGCGATTATATACTTACCTGTTTTTTTGTGCTTCATTATTACTCCGGCATCGAGTATATCTCCTTTTTTGCCGGTTAGATTACCTGTTCCATTGTGAATTACCTTAATAGAATCTCCTTTGATAACAACGGTGCAGGTAGCGCCAAGTGACTTGCCTCCCCACTCTGCGAAAGCAATATCATAAGTATAGGTTCCGCTCTTGGGGATTTGACCGCTTACAATCGTGGCGGAGAGGAGAAGTATCATTGAAAGCATTATTCGCATATATAGTATAATCAAATTTTGGCCGAGTTATAAGTATAATTATGGAACGCTTCACTACTAGGCATCAGCGTCTCGGAGGCCGGTGACTCTGATGGGGCGTCAAGGTTGACACTAACATTGTGACATTTAGTTTTGGATGGAAAAAATGTAACTTATTTTTTAGAAGTCTAAGATGTTTATTTTTGTATAGCGATATCTATTTTCGAATAACTCAGAGTCCCCTGAAATAAACTGCACTGTAAGATTTCTTATACTAGAACGATCATCGTTCATTTTGTCCTTTAGAATCTTTACGATTTGAATGTCGCTCAATCCTTTTTCTATATCAGGAAAGTTACTATGTATAAACTTCTTAAACCGATTTCTTTCATTATTGTCTTTTACGTAAAAGGCTAAATTCAGAATAGAGTCAATTGGTTTGTGGTAGTTGTTAAATTCTTTAAACGCTTTAGGGTTTTCTTTTATGAAGCTGTCAACGACAGCCTTGTCACTCGGAGCAGCGGGTCTAATAAAACTGGGATGTACTGATTCCATCGAAAAGGAGCGTTTACCTTTTTCATTTAATAGCCTTTTCACAAAGACATATGTCTCTGAAGACTTTGTTGGGAATAGTGAATCCACATTGATAATCTTAGTTATCTGCCAGATCCCTTTGGAATACGAATAAACCCAGTCATTAATACTCATATTTCTTATGAAACGTGTACATATATATATATGGCCTTGTGTGTTCGTGGTTCGAGTGTTTGAATGAATCAAGACAAGAGACTCTGCGGCTAAGGCATTAAAAAAAGCTGGGATATATCCCTGATAAAAATCGCCAGCATAACAAACATTATAAAACAAAAGAACGCATGTCCTAAAAAATAAAGAAATCTAGTAGTAGATGAGCCTTCTTTTTGTCTATAGCTTTTCCAACTGTAATAGAGACCTACCGGAGGTAAGATGAAAAGTCCGAATACGGGGAGGCCAACCAAGAGATTTAAAAAATCAGAATACGATCTGCCGCGAAGTAACGAGGTAGCTATGAAAAGATATATTATAAGTCCGCCATATATTTTATAAATCAGAACTGACTTTTTTAAATAAAGGCGATTGTCTTGGGTTTCCATAGATTACTTTCCCTCCAACATCTTCTTCAACAACGCAATCTTTTCATCTTTCTCTTTCAAAAGAGATTCATATAGTTTTTTATTCTCTTCGCTGAGGCGTTTGTTTTCTTTTACTTCGTTCCTATACTCATCCAATGGATTGAAGGTACATTGATATTGTTGTACAACATTATTAGTAGCGCCTTCGTAATTATTCTGGATATTATATAGTACAGATTCTTCGCTGAAGTTCTTTATAGCATCTGAGGTGAAACCTAATGCTTTTGCCAGGCGGTCAAGCGTAGTATCTTCTATATTCTCACTTTGCTCTAACTTGGAAATAGCCTGCTGGCTAATGCCCAACTGCTCAGCCAACGTTTCTTGCTTTATACCCCGTAACTCGCGCAGGCGTGCTACCTTTTTGCCAATGTGAAGTTTATCAGTCATACTCAAATGTAAAAAATGTTGAGTAGGTAAAAAACAACCCTTCAGGCTCGTTATATATT
Organism: Flammeovirgaceae bacterium UBA5867; assembly: GCA_002432545.1. Lineage (GTDB taxonomy): Bacteria > Bacteroidota > Bacteroidia > Cytophagales > Cyclobacteriaceae > Ohtaekwangia. The sequence continues at coordinate 2,599 of DJFR01000076.1, forward strand.
TTGTTGTGTGGTGCGGTACTTTTTCATGGAACTGCTATTTGCAGCTGTTAAACCTTAAAGTTATATGTCACACACAGATGAACGGATTGTTAATGAGCGGTTGGCCGAAGCCTTTCACCATTTTATGCTATATACGCCTCCNNTTTGATAGGTGGATGGATGACCTTACGCTGCTATTTGATTTGCTGGATAAAGCCGGGAAGGAGACGCGTGGGTGGTATGATGCGGATGATGAAGGCAATCAAATCCAGTTGCACAGAGGGCACGAAGAAGGCACGAAGGGACACAGAGAAAAATAAAAGGTTTTCAGCGTACCTAAATTATAGATTTCAGGAATTCTTCTGGCGTGTAAACTGGTAGTGAAGATATAGCAGATTTCTGGAGCTGTTTGTCGCTCGATATAAATACATCGAGTTTGTGATGCAATGCGGTATAGTATTGAAGAGCGTCTTCAATATCTGTCATTTTTGAATTCAATGCATGGAGTGTTACTTCATGTGATATTTCAATTACCTCTATATCTGCCAACAACGAGAGTAGAAGTTCTTTGGCTTTGGCCGCACCATATGCTTTGGTAAGCCAGTATCCGGCAATATGTACTATAGAGGGAGATATATAGGCAGCTAGTTCTGCATTTAATATTCTTTCCATAAGCTGCCTTGCAACAGGATAGGCCTCACGCTTAAGAGTAAAATCTAATAGAACGTTGGCATCCAGAAATATTTTAGAACCCATATTTCCCAGCCTGATCTTCGTAGAATCCTTTTTTTAAGTCTTGCGATGAAGAAATTGAATGCTTCGGTAATTTTTCAACAAGATCGATGATGCTATTTTTTTGCTTTTTAGGTTTGGCAATGGTTTTAAAATACTCTTCAACGAGTTCGGAAACACTTACGTGTTTGGACGCAGCGTAGCGTTTTATTTTATTCAACAGATCATCCTCAATGGTAAGGTTGAGTCGCACTTTCATAAAATCTATTTTTTTGTAAAGATACGCATTAATTTATTTTATGCGCATCATCTTTAAATGCTTTTCCAGCATAATGAAATGGGCATAAATAAATAAGCCCCGATAACCGGGGCTTATTTTATAACTATATAGCAAGTAACTATAAATTACTTCGCGTATGCTACGCTGCGCATCTCGCGGATTACGGTAACTTTTACCTGTCCTGGATATTGCATGTCGCGTTCAATTTTCTGCGATATATCGAAGCTTAACTGGTTGGCGCGTTCGTCTGTTGCTTTCTCGGCATCTACTATTACGCGCAGCTCGCGGCCGGCTTGTATAGCATAGCATTTTTCTACGCCATCGAAGCTGAGGCCAAGTTCTTCGAGTTCTTTCAAGCGCTTGATGTATTGCTCCATCACTTCGCGTCTTGCGCCAGGGCGTGCACCGCTTATAGCATCGCAGGCCTGCACAATAGGCGAGAGTATACTCGTCATTTCAATCTCATCGTGGTGAGCGCCTATAGCGTTGCAAATTACCGGGTGCTCTTTATACTTTTGAGCAAGCTCCATACCTACTATAGCGTGTGGCTTCTCGAGTTCTTCGGGCCATACTTTACCTATATCGTGCAACAGGCCGGCACGTTTGGCTTGCTTCACATTAAGACCAAGTTCGGTTGCCATTATAGCGCAGAGGTTGGCAACTTCGCGAGAGTGTTGCAAAAGGTTTTGTCCGTATGATGAACGATAGCGCATGCGGCCTACCATTCTTACCAGCTCGGGGTGCAGGCCATGTATACCTAAATCTATAACGGTACGTTCGCCAATCTCTACAATTTCATCTTCAATGTTCTTGGTAGTCTTGGCAACAATCTCTTCAATACGTGCCGGGTGTATACGGCCGTCTTGNNGAAATGATAATTGCTTCCGGAGTATCATCTACTATAATTTCAACACCGGTTGCTGCTTCAAGTGCACGTATATTTCTTCCTTCGCGACCAATTACTTTACCTTTAATATCATCGCTCTCGATGTTAAAAATCGATACGCAGTTTTCTACAGCGTGTTCAGTGGCGGTGCGCTGAATGGTTTCAACAACAATCTTCTTGGCTTCTTTGGTAGCAGTAAGTTTAGCCTGCTCCATAATGTCTTTGATATAGCTTGAAGCGCGGGTTTGTGCTTCATCTTTCAGCGAGGCAATAAGTTGCTCGCGTGCTTCATCGGCTGTAAGCTTGGAGATGTTTTCAAGAACCTGAATTTTCTGCTGGTTGAATTTATCAAGNNATGTCGTCAAGCTCGCCTTCTTTGCGTTTCAGACTTTCAATTTCCTTGCTTAGCGTTTGCTCGCGTTGCTTGATCTTTTGTTCGTTGCTGATGATAACGTTCTTCTTCTTGTTTGCTTCTTCTTCAAACTCAGAGCGCATCTTCAGGATCTTTTCTTTTGCTTCCAGGATCCTGTCCTTCTTCAAATTCTCAGCTGCAATTTCAGCTTCTTTGATAATAAGCTTGGCGCGATCGTCTGCGTCTTCCACATTCCTTTTCATTTTTTTGCTGGAAAGGATGGACCCGATAACAATACTCAACACGATAGTTGCCACAATGCTGCTGGCAATAACTATGACGTAAAAGAGAGACATAAAAAAAATAGGGGTTATATATACTACCCCGGTATGCCGCCTTGGCTCAGAAAGTATAGGAGTAAAAGAAAATTACAGAATGGATTGGGACACCAGGTGGTTGAGTTGATTTACTTTCTCAAACACAGTCTGGTCAATAACCTGGTGCGTTTCATCGGCTGCCATTTTATCAACCAGGCAATCGAACGCTACCATCGCTAGTAAGTCTTGCTTGTCATCTATCCCAAATTGCTCCCGGTAAGATTTTAATTTCTCATTGATGAGTTTACCCGCCAGTCGTACCCGCTCTTCATCAGATCGCTTCACCTTCATGGGGTATTCACGGTCGGCTATCTTGATTTTTATAGAAAGTTCCTCCATCAATTTCTTACGGGGTTGCCTTTTTTATCTGCTTAAGTGAGCGATGCACTTGTCTATCTCACGAATGTATTCGTCCACTTTTTTCTTCAACTCCAGAACACTTCCGTCTTCCGGGTTTAAATTATCCACAATTTTAGTGATTTTCAGTTGATTATGAAAACTGCTGATTTGCTCATCGCGGACTTTAATCGCAGACTTCAGCTCCTGATTTTCGGCTTTCAGGTTCTTTATTTCCTCTTTCAGATTTTTGTGCTCGTTAATGAGCACCACAATTTTTCGCTCTAACCCCGTAAGGTTAGACTTTAAGAGTTCTTGATCCATTTCCGTTCTTTTCGCCGAGGGCCTGCGCCCTTATTAGCCGTTTGTAATTACAGTTATCGTTCGAAGCTGCTGTATAGCCTGCTATACCTTTACCCGATGTGTTGATCGTGTGTTTTCAAATTTACTTTCTGATAACAGCACCGAGCTTCTCCTCAAACGCTTTCATCAGGCGGTTCATTGTCTTATCGATCTCATCATCGGTAAGCGTTTTGGTTTCATCCAGCAGCGTAAAGCCTAATGCATACGCTTTTTTACCTTGCGGGATATTCTCGCCTTCGTATACATCAAACGCGATGATGTTCTTGATGAGCCGCTTCTCTGTATTCAGTACTACGTTGCTGATCTCGTTGAAGTTTACCTGCTTGTCGAGTACAAGCGACAAGTCACGCCTTACTTCAGGAAACTTTGCAACTTCTTTTATTACTAACTTAGGGTTTGCCGCTTGGAAAAGCAAGGACGTATTTAGCTCTGCATAAAATATTTCCTGCTTCACTCCAAAATCTTTCAACAACGCAGGTTTTACTTTTCCGAGCTTGCCAATTTCTTCGTTACCCCTTAAAAGTTTAGAGCCGTATTCCAGCAACTGATCTTTAATTGTCTCCTGTTTCACATTTGTAACCCCGCTCTTCTGCAATACATGTTGTACTTGCTGTGCCAGGTCGTAATACGTAACAGACTGCGTTTTATGTCGCCAGTTTTCGGTCTCAACATTGCCGGTCATGAACAGCACCAGGCGCTCTTCTTCATTATACTTGCCGGCTTCTTTATAGTATATCTTGCCGAACTCGTATAGCTTCAGGTCTTTCTGCTTCCGGTTAATGTTATAGGCGCATACTTCGAGACCAGTAAACAATAAAGTCTGGCGAAGTATACCTTGCTCTTCGCTTAACTTGTTCAGGATCTCAACCGCCTCACCTTTAAAGGTAAGTTTGTTTTTCTCCTGGTATGATTGGTTGGTAAGCGAGTTTGTCCAGATCTCATAGAAGCCATTACCGATCAGCATTTCGCCAATGTTGCGTTTATACTTGTCGATGCTTTTTACCGGGAACTCTGCTAAATAATCCGTGCTCGCAGTATCCGACAGTTCAATGTTGTTGAAGCCATAGATGCGCAGTATTTCTTCGGTTATATCGGCCTCTTGCAATACATCTACACGATAAGGCGGAACAGATACAGTAAATGTATCGTCTGTCTTAGCTGTGATCTTAATGTCTAATCGTTCAAGTATACCGAACATCTCATCGCGCGGTATAACTTTACCGATGAGGCGATGAATGTTTTTATCCTTAACCTCGAATACTCTGTTCTCGATAGGTGTCGGGTATATATCAACGATGTCGGAAGAGATCTGTCCTCCGGCAAGTTCTTTTACCAGTAATGCAGCACGCTTCAACGCATATACCGTGATGTTCGGATCTGTACCACGCTCGAAACGGAACGATGCATCGGTCTTCAACTGGTGATGCAGTGACGTTTTACGGATATAGTCTGCCGAAAAGTGTGCACTCTCCAGGAATATATTCTTGGTGTTTTCAGTAATGCCTGATTTCGTTCCTCCAAATACACCAGCGATACACATACCTTCCTGCGCGTTGCAGATCATCAGGTCGTTGGCAAGCAGCGTGCGCTCTTTGTTGTCGAGTGTAGTGAATTTAGATCCGGCAGGCAGTGTCTTTACAATTACTTTACCCCCGGTTATCTGGTCTGCATCGAACGCATGCATTGGCTGTCCAAATTCATGGCAGATATAGTTTGTTATATCTACAATGTTGTTGATCGGTGTAAGACCGATTGATAATAAACGGTTCTTCAACCAGTCAGGTGATTCAGTAACTTTTATACCAGAGATCGTAAGTCCTGAGTATCTCGGACAAGCTTCCTTGTTCTCAACTTCAACCGGTATAACGAGATTTTTATTATCTACTTTGAATGAATCAACCGAAGGTAATTTTATAGCTCTGTTCTTCGATGCTTTTATATCGCGCACGACACCGATGTGTGATGCAGCATCAGCACGGTTCGGTGTCAAACCGATCTCGAGTATATAGTCTGATTGTATGTTGAAGTATTGAGCCGCAGGTGTACCGTTGGGTACATCGGTATTCAACACCATGATACCGGCATGACTTTCTCCTAAACCAACTTCATCTTCTGCACAGATCATTCCTTCCGACTGCTCGCCACGAATCTTGGCATTCTTGATGGTGAACGGTTCGCCTTTGCTCGGGTATACCGTTGTGCCGGGCGTTGCTACAACAACGCGTTGACCAGCCGCTACATTAGGAGCACCACAAACAATAGGAAGAATTTTATCGCCACCAACATCAACTGTAGTAACCGAAAGTTTATCTGCGTTCGGGTGTTTAGCACAGGTAATTACCGTGCCGATCACCAGTCCCTTTAATCCGCCTTTAACGGTTTCATGCTCTTCTACTTTTTCAACTTCAAGTCCGGTAGAGGTAAGCACTTTTCCAATGTCCTCTGCCGATTCAGGGATATCGATGTATTCTTTCAGCCAGTTGTACGAAATGGTCATAAGTCTGTTTATAAAAGTTACCCGGATACACGATACGGGCAATATAAATTAAGACTTCAAAAATAAGCGTTTAGCTCGAACTGACTAAAGTGAAAGATCAAAAAAGGTGAATCAGTTATGATAAACTTTCTCGCCCGCGCGTATCGCTACTTTTAATAAATTTTCAGCTGGGGGAAATGGGCACGAAAACTCTTCAGCATAAGCACAATACGGGTTGTATGCCTTGTTAAAATCCAGCGTAATGGTATTACTGCCCTGCACTTTTTCAACATCGAGGTAACGGCCGGCTCCATAGGTTTCGCCTGCGCTGGTTTCATCTCCAAACGGAAGGAAGAGTTTGCCGCGCACGGGGCCGATGTCGATCATCTCCAGGATCAGCAGTTTATTGTGATAGCCGTTGAGATCGAACTCTGCATACGCATATTCTACATAGCGCTCTTCTTTACCATCGCTTGTACTGAGCAATACAACTTTTTTGTTTTGGATGGGCGTAAGGTCGGCTGCGATTTTATAGCGAATGTCTGCATC
>DJFR01000217.1:0-11007 GCA_002432545.1 Flammeovirgaceae bacterium UBA5867
AAACATTTAGGTGATGATGCCGGTATCAATGATATACTGTTGACGGATATGCTTCTCGTACTTCCAAATGATATGCTCACCAAAGTAGACCTGATGAGTATGGCAAATGGTCTTGAAGTACGCGTGCCCTTCCTGGATTATGAAGTTGTCAATTTTGTATTTAGTCTTCCCGGAGCGTATAAAATCAATCATCAATATAGAAAGCGAATTCTTCAGGATGCTTTTCGTGATATTCTTCCGGCTAAACTCTATAACCGACCCAAGAAAGGTTTTGAAGTTCCTTTATTAAAATGGTTTAGAAATGAAATGAAATCGTTGATAACGGATGATCTTTTATCGGAAGAGTTTATCCGTTCGCAGGGTATTTTTGAATACGGTGAGATCGATAAATTAAAACAGCAACTGTTCTCATCTAACCCGGGCGATGCTCATGCACGCATCTGGGGTCTGGTTGTTTTTCAATGGTGGTGGAAAAAGACTGTGTAATTCCTACAATATAAAACGGTTAAAAAATAACCTGATGGTGTTGATAAAATGTCAACTTTAGGAGTGAATGGGTTATTTTTAAGCATTGCTATAACGATTTCTGCTATTTTTATTAAAAAATGGTTCTAAATTAATCCTGTGTGTTCAACATTTGGGTTCCCGATTCAAGTTATTGCCTTTTTGATGGGTAATCCGTCAAAATTATAGAAGATCTTCCGGTCACGCCAGGTTTAACGGACAGGCGTCTGGTTGTTTAGTGAGGTCAGGTGGAAACACCTGACCTTTATTTTTTTTATGCTCTTTTTGAAATAAAATATTAGAGACTGAATTAATCATAGAATTTATTGTGAGTTCGATTGATTAAGGCAATACAATATTTTGCTGATCCTCATTTTTTGAAATATTGTGAATTAAGATCGTAGTCGGTTAAACTTTAAGCCTATCTATAACGATTTCTGTAATTTTTTTTGAAAAGTGGTTTGATTTTTACCCTATTGTTAAAAAATTTATACCGTTAAATGACGCTGGACGTCTTTATCTAAACCTAATAACTAAACAACTATGAAAAAGTCCGTTATTTTTCTTGTCTTGCTTATCGCGGTAAGCATACTGGCAGTATTCATGCCGTCAGTACCCACAACCATCGTTACGGAGGGCATTAACTCCGGTGACACTGCATGGATGTTGGCGGCTACAGCCATGGTGTTATTGATGACACCCGGTCTGGCGTATTTCTATGGTGGTATGATCGATACCAAAAACATTATCTCAACCATGCTGCAGAGTTTCATTGCCATGGGTGTGATCAGTGTGTTGTGGATTCTGATCGGATTCAGTCTCGCTTTCGGTACTGATGTTAACGGTCTTGGACTCATCGGTGACCCTACATCATTCTTCATGTTCCAGAACGTGCTGGATGGTAAGCCTTGGTCATTGGCGCCAACTATACCACTGGTTCTGTTTGCTTTCTTCCAATTGAAGTTTGCTATCATTACACCTGCACTTATTACCGGTACATTTGCCGAGCGTATCCGCTTTAAAGCATATATACTCTTCCTGGTACTTTTCTCATTGATAATATATGCACCGCTTGCACACTGGACATGGCATCCTGAAGGCTTCCTTTTCAAATGGGGTGTTCTTGATTTTGCCGGTGGAACTGTAGTTCACATGTCAGCAGGTTTTGCAGCACTTGCAGCATCTATATATCTGCGCAATAAAGGTGAAGCAAAATCACATATATCTCCTGCTAACATTCCATTTGTATTGTTAGGTACAGGTTTACTGTGGTTCGGTTGGTTCGGTTTCAACGCAGGTAGCGCGTTAGCTGCCGGTCCGTTGGCAGCTTCAGCATTCGCTACAACTAATACTGCTTCTGCCGCTGCTGGTCTTGCTTGGATTCTTTTTGATGCAACAAGAGGTAAAAAACCTTCAGCACTTGGTTTTTGTATCGGTGCTGTAGTTGGTCTGGTTGCTATAACTCCGGCTGCAGGCTTTGTTACAATTCCTTCAAGCTTGTTCATCGGAACATTTGCTGCGCTGATCAGTAATATAGTAGTATCATGGAAATCTAAAACTTCCCTGGAAGATACATTGGATGTATTCCCTTGCCACGGTGTAGGCGGAGCAGTAGGTATGGTTATGACAGGCTTGCTTGCAAACACAGCGGTTAACGCAGCGAACACAACCGGTAATGGTTTGTTCTTCGGTGAAACTGCACTGTTCCTTGTGCACATGAAAGCGCTGGTAGTAGTAGTAGCTTACTCGTTCGTTGGCTCTCTTATACTTCTGAAAGTTACTGACCTCGTGTTCGGATTAAGCATTACTCCGGAAGAGAAGAAAGTAGGTTCAGACTATAGCCAGCACGGTGAGAATCTATATCCAATGGATTTCAGCGAACTGAAAGAGAAAGTAGTTTAACAGAAGGCCGGGAAACCGGCCTCTAAATAGAACTCATTAACCAATTTCATTCAAACCAAACCGAAACCTGAAACCTTATGAAAAACTACCCATCCCAATACAAGGGAAGTACCTGAAGAAATTGCCCGATTCTATTTAGACCAGCTGTCTATACAAGGTGACAGCAGAACAAAAATCCTTGTGAGGTTTTAAGTAGCCTCTCCTGGATAACTATGGCCTTATGTTAAACAAACACATTACAACAAGATGAAATCAAAAAATATACGCACGATATATACTATAGCACTCATGGTTTTTTCGTTCTCTGCATATAGCCAGTCTGACTCAACCAAGACATTTACATTGTCTGGTTCAGTAGATACTTATGTACATACTTCTTTGGGAGCAACCAATAATGCATTTGGAACACACGCACCAACAACAGCTTTTGCAAACCTGAAAGGCTTCTCATTAGGTATGGTTAACCTGATTGCATCATACCAGGGCGAGAAAGCAGGTTTTGTTGCTGATGTTGTATTCGGCCCAAGAGGTCGTGATGCTGTGTTCTACGATGAGCCAAGGGAAGGTTCTTATACTGGGCAGCGTATCATCAATCAATTGTTTGCCTTCTATAAATTATCAGATGCAGTTACATTAAACATGGGACAGTTCAACACGTTCGTTGGATACGAAGTGATCTCGCCTGCGGTTAATGTTAACTACTCTACATCATACCTCTTCTCAAATGGTCCTTTCAATCACACCGGTCTTCGTGCCGACTTCTCATTCGGTGATGGTGGTGTAGCAAAGTTAGCGATTATGAACCCTACAGATATGCTTGAATTCAATCCTGTGAATACCTATACATTGGGTGCGCAGATTGGAAAGACAACAGATGCTGGTGGTGTTTGGTTAAACCTTCTGTACGGCGATCAGGATGGTACACTGGATAAAGATGACTTTGACGGCACCGTGGTAAACTCAGCAGGAAATCTTTTTCAGGTAGATGTTACTACGGGATGGACTTTGAGTGAAGCGTTTTTCCTGGGAGCAAATGCTTCTTACCAGACAGTCGCTTCAGGTGAGCGCTATACATTAGCCGGTGATGTGGTAGATATAGATGGCGATGCAACTTCTTTCTTCGGTGTAGCAGTATATCCTAAGTTAACATTGTCAGATGTATTTGCACTCGGCTTGCGCGGTGAGTACTTCTCTACAGCAAAAGGACACGTGTTGGCATCACCGATCGGTGTAGATGCAGGTGGTGATGGTAATGTGGTAGCAGCTACACTTTCCGGTAACTATAAAGTTGGTGGCCTTACCATCATCCCGGAAATCAGATTTGATAAAACTTCTGAAAATTCTTTTACAGACAAGGATGGCGATGCAAAAGATGCTATGACAACCCTAACACTGGCAGCAGTATATAAATTTTAAGTATATATATAGCCGGGTGCTCCCTCGCCCGGCTATCACACAACACGCAACAGACACAAAAACAAATTTCAAACTATAAACAACAATTAAACTTTAACGACAACGCCCTATGTCAAAATCTAAATTAGAGTACATCTGGCTTGATGGTTATGTGCCTACACAAAGCCTTCGCAGCAAAACTAAAATTGTAAAGAATTTCGATGGTAAACTGGAAAGCTGCCCGGTTTGGTGCTTTGATGGTAGTTCTACTGAACAAGCTCCAGGTGGCTCTTCTGATTGTTTACTTAAACCAGTTGCTATATTTCCAGATCCTGCACGTAAAAATGCATACTTGGTAATGAACGAAGTATTGAGTCCGGATGGAACACCACACCCTTCTAACGGACGTGCATTGATCGATGATGATGATAATGATTTCTGGTTCGGCTTCGAGCAGGAGTACTTCCTGTGGAACCCTGAAACCAATAAACCGCTAGGTTTTCCTTCAAGCGGATATCCTGCACCACAAGGTCCGTACTACTGCTCTGTGGGTGCTAAGAATGCATTCGGTCGTGAGCTTGTAGAAGAGCATCTTGACTACTGCCTGGAAGCAGGTATAAATGTAGAAGGTATAAATGCTGAAGTTGCTACAGGTCAGTGGGAGTTCCAGGTTTTCGCAAAAGGCGCTAAGGCAGCTGGCGATCAGGTTTGGATTGCTCGCTACTTGCTTGAAAGAACTGCAGAGAAATATGGTATAGCTATTAACTGGCATTGCAAGCCGCTGGGTGCAACCGACTGGAATGGTTCCGGTATGCACGCTAACTTCTCTAACTCATTATTGAGAGAAGCCGGTTCAAAAGAAGTTTATGACAGAGTGTGTCAATCATTCGCTCCTGTAGTGAAAGAACACATCGCTGTATACGGTGCTGATAACCACCTGCGTTTGACAGGTAAACACGAGACACAATCAATCGATAGATTCTCGTATGGTGTTTCAGATCGTGGTGCTTCAATCCGTATACCTATTGCAACGGTTGATAACGGTTGGAAAGGNNAAGACAGTGAAGACCGTTCCGGAGTACGCTACTTCGAACGGGCACTAAAAATACCCCTTTTCTTTCAGGGCGTCTGGTTGTAGTTGAAGTCGGGCAGAAATGTCCGGCTTCTTTTTAAAAAAGCAGCGATCTGAAAAAAATAAAAGTCATCGCATCGTTGATCTTGGTCGAGCAACGTCTGCGATGACTTCTTTTTTATATATACTATATCTATAGTAGCTTAAAGATTGTTAAGAGGTTTGATAAATATATTCTTATACCAGACTTCATTGCCATGGTCTTGCAGATCTATATAGCCATTCTTGGTTAAACCATATCCGGGAAAGTCTTTCCACTTGCTGGCAGCTCTGCGTTTATTCCAGTCCTCTGAGCCAAGTTCATATTCAACAACTTTGGTATTGTTGAGCCAATGCTCAACATGATTTCCCTGAACAATTATTTTGCTTTGGTTCCACTCGCCTACAGGCTTGGCAGCTTTCGCTGAAGGGGGATGCATATCGTAATTAGCACCGGTCAATTGTCCATCTTTCAAATCACCCGGATAGCCTTCATCATCGATTACCTGGTATTCAGGACCTGACGCATAGGGTTCATCAAAGTCTTCGCTTACGCGAAATATAACACCGCTATTACCTTGAGCAGAAATCTTCCAATCAAAAGTTAGTTCGAAATTTTCGTATTGCTTGTTAGAGGTGAGATCAGAACGATGGTTGGTTGCATTTTCGATAAATGGTTTACAGTGAATAGTACCTTCACTTATTTCCCAACTGTTATTCTCTTTGTTCTTGAAGAAGTGCCATCCTTCTGTTGTTCTGCCATCAAACAAAGACACCCAACCTTCTGCATGTTGTGCTTTTGATACATGATTCTCACCACCAGTTTCTGATACTGAGTCAGCGGCAGTACTGGTTGGGGCATCGGGTTGTTCGTCTTTTTTTTTAGGCTGACACGCCACGAGAACGGCAAGGGCAAAGACAATCGATAAACGTGATTTCATGGTTGCATTTTTTTAATTAACCGGAAGTTAATGAAACGCAGGGAAATCGTGACCGCTATTTTTTATCAGCGGAATATACATTGTAAAAGAGAATCCTTTTATTCCAATGCGCGGAAGATCCAGACCCTGGTGAATAAACCGGCACCGACCAGTCGCTCGTCATCACCATCAACCACTTTTGTTAAGGAAAAAATTTTGAAATCACTGACAGCAACACTTTTGTTGTGAAACTTTAAATTGTCTTTCTCTGCTCTTTCTTTCACCTTCCGTGTATGCTTTTCAAGACTGGGGTTAGTGAAATATGCTATAAACAAAAAGACAGCGATCAGCAGGAGCCTGGTGATAAGCTTGAATATCTTGAAGAGTATATATAGCACCACGATAACCGCAGCGATAACAAGTATGGTGATAATGGAATTTGTCATAAGCAAGACAAAGAAATGATATCGATATGAAAATAAAAAAGTCCTGATGTATATAGCTATATCAACAGGACTTTGTTGTTAAAATTGTATGAGTCTTAGAAGATCTTACCAGGATTTAAGATACCATTCGGATCAAAAGCTTTCTTGATACCTCGCATCACTACCAGGTTTGCTTCGCCCATCGCAATCGGCATATAGGGTTTCTTGGCGATACCTATACCGTGCTCACCCGATAGCGTTCCACCCAGGCTAACCGTTAGTTTGAAGATTTCGCCTATACCATCTACGACTTTTGTATTCCAATCTTCATCGTTGATCTGCTCCTTCATTACGTTTACGTGAAGGTTACCATCGCCCAGGTGTCCATAGCAAACTGAGTTGAATCCGAATTTCTTGCCGATCTCCTTAATGCCGACAATCAGCTTCGGTAGATTTGCGCGCGGCACTACTACATCTTCAGATTTGGTGAGCGAGTATGCATTAACAGCCGGAGATATATTCTTGCGGATCTTCCACAGTTCTTCTTTCTGGGCGGCAGTATCAGCAAACAAAATTTCTCCAACCTGGAATTGCTCTACTACCGTCATTACGCGTTCAGCATCGCGCATCAATACTTCATCATCGTTACCATCCAACTCGCAGAGCAGGTATGCATCCATGTTCTCGGGGAATTGTGTCGTTACTTTCGCTGCATATATTTTTTCGCAGTAATCAATGGTCTTCATCGCAGCTTCACGCTCAAAGAACTCCATTCCGGAAGGTTGAACTCCGGCTCTGAATATTTCTGCTATAGCTTTACATGCTTCTTCGTTGGTAACAAATGGCATCAGCAGTGTAACTGATTTTTGAGGGAAGCCTCTCAGCTTGAATACAATCTTGGTAATGATACCGAGTGTGCCTTCGCTGCCACACATTAATTGCGTAAGGTTATAGCCGGTTGAGTTCTTCAAAACGTTAGCACCTGTCCAGATGATTTCGCCAGTTGGCAGCACAACCTCGAGGTTCAAAACATAATCGCGGGTAACGCCATACTTCACCGCTTTAGGACCGCCACTGTTTTCAGATACGTTTCCTCCAATGAAGCAGGTTCCGCGGCTTGCAGGGTCAGGAGGATAGAAGAGACCTTTCTCTTTCACTGCGTTCTGAAATATTTCCGTGATCACGCCTGGTTCAACAGTAGCCTGAAGATTCAGCTCATCAATTTCAAGAATCTTGTTGAAGCGCTCCATCGATATTACCACGCCTTTATTTATGGGTAGTGCACCACCACTCAGACCTGTTCCACCACCGCGCGGAGTTACAGGAATCAGATGTTTATTGCAGAGTTTCAGTATCTGGCTGATCTCTTCAGGAGTGCCTGGTTTCAGTACAACATCCGGAAGAAACGAATAGTCCTCAGTCTCATCGTGTGAGTAATTGTAGCGTTTTTCGGGGTCAATAATTACATTTTGTTCGCCAACAATGGCCTCAAATTCGCTAATGATGCCGGTGGATACTTCTGCAAATGCCATGAATCAGTATATTTGTTTTACTTTTTAAGCTAGGTTATGAAGCCATTTTTTCAACTCAAAATTAATCAAAAGCTTCTTCTTACAATCGCTGGAGTGGCAACACTTTTTTTCTCTTGTGCTTCTCACAAACAAGTGAGTGTTAGGGATAAGCAGGTGGACAAAGTGATCAGCACGGCCCGAACATTTATAGGCACGCCCTATAAATATGGAGGCACAACACGATCGGGTATGGATTGTTCCGGTTTACTTATCAACTCTTTTCGCGCCATCGATGTATCGCTTCCGCGCAGCTCCGAAGATCAGAGCAAGGTTGGCAAGGAAATAAAAAAGATGAATGATATTGAACCCGGTGATCTTGTATTTTTTGCAACGGGTAAGAAGCGGAAGAAGGTAACACACGTTGGACTTGTTACTGATGTAAAATCAAAAGACAATGTCAAATTCATTCATGCTTCCTCATCATTGGGAGTCGTGGAGACTAATATTTTTTCTGAATACTATATAAAACGGTTTCGCGGAGCGAGACGTGTTATTGAATAAATAGAGATACTATATAGCTTTAACAGGCTTAGTCTGCCGCAGGCGTTGCAACGATATAATTATACCTGCGGTGGAATAATGAAATATATACTGGTAATGTATAGTTGTCATTTTGTCGAATAATAAAACCAAGAACTTTTAAATTTTAAAACAGACCATGGATAAGAAAAGCAAACAATTTCTTTACGAGTATCTAAACAATGCATCGCCAACCGGTTTTGAATCATCAGGTCAGCAGATCTGGCTTGACTATATAAAGCCCTACATCAACGATCATATGGTAGATGTATATGGCACCGCAGTAGGCATTGTTAATCCGAAAGCATCCTATAAGGTTGTTATCGAAGCGCATGCCGATGAGATCTCGTGGTTTGTAAACTATATCACAGAAGACGGCTATATATATGTGCGCAGAAACGGAGGGTCAGATCATCAGATTGCTCCATCGAAGCGCGTAAATATTCATACGGATAAAGGTGTTATTAAGGGGGTATTCGGCTGGCCTGCTATTCACGTGCGTGATGCTGCTAAAGAGGAAGCTCCATCATTAAAGAATATATTTATTGATATAGGTGCTGCTTCTAAAAAAGAAGTAGAAGATATGGGCGTTCATGTAGGCTGCGTGATAACGTTTGAAGATGAACTGATGGAGTTGAATAAAAACTGGCTTGTTGGTCGCGCGTTGGATAATCGCATGGGAGGCTATATGATCGCGGAGGTAACGCGCAGATTACACGAAAACAAAAAGAAGCTGCCGTTCGGACTATATATAGTAAATGCTGTGCAGGAAGAAATTGGTTTACGCGGAGCAGAAATGATTTCGCGCAGGCTGAAGCCGGACCTGGCCATCTGTACCGATGTAACACACGATACGCAGTCGCCCATGTACAATAAAAAGGAGAGCGGCAATTTGAAGGCCGGAAGTGGTCCGGTGGTTTGTTATGGTCCTGCGGTTCAGAATAATGTTCTTAAAATGATTATTGAGACTGCCCAGAAGCGCAAGATTCCGTTCCAGCGCCAGGCCGTGTCACGTTCTACAGGTACTGATACGGATTCCTTTGCATATTCTGCCGAAGGAGTAGCATCTGCACTCATTTCATTACCACTTAAATATATGCATACCACTGTTGAAATGGTTCACAAAGATGATGTAGAAAACGTTATCAATCTCATTTATGAGTTCCTGCTTCAATTGAAGGCGGGGCATGATTTCCGCTATATTAAGTAATCATTGGGGAAAATCTTACATCGATAAGGTTAACCCATTTATGGGAATCCCCCAATTATTACAGCTGATCTATCTTTGCATCATCAAACAACAACAACCTATCAACATTTCTATGAAAAAGTTAAGAACCCTTGCCGTAGCTCTTTTCCTGATAACAGGAAGTGCCATAGCACAGGAAAGACCCATGCACGAAGTGTATTCGATGATGGTTTTCAATTTCACCCGCTACGTTCAGTGGCCTGATCAGGCAACTGGTGGTGAGTTTGTAATCGGTGTAATTGGAAGCAACGATGTTTACAAGACCCTTACCGAATGGTACGGTGGAAAACCAAGAGGATCTAAAACATACGTTATTAAGAAGTATAATTCTGCAGCTGAAGTAGCTGACTGCCACGTGCTCTACATTGACAAGTCAAAGAGTGGCGAATTTGAAGCGGTAAATTCTAAGGTAAAGGGTAAAGGTACCCTGGTAATTACGGATAAGAACGGATTAGGAGAGAAGGGAAGCGGTATCAACTTCAAGACGGTTGACAGCAAGCTTAAATTCGAATTGAACCAGAAGGCTATCGAAGCATCTAACCTGAAGGTATCCGGTTCGCTCTCCTCTATGGCGATATTGATTTAATGGGTTGTTTGGAAAGCCTCGGGGGTTACTCTTCGGGGTTTTTTCCATATTAATTCATAGATTTAGTAGTAAGAGCCCAATTAAACTTAATCTATGAGAACCTCTATTTTGTTAATTCTTTCGATCTTCATTACGATCGGGACGGGCGTAGCCCAGGACAGGCCACCCCATGAAATTCATGCAGCTATGTTGTACAACTTTATCAAGTATGTGCAGTGGCCCAATGAAGGTGAAGCAGGTGAGTTTGTAGTTGGAGTAATCGGAGATGACAACGTCTTCAATACTCTGAAGCAGTGGTATGACGGCAAACCAAAAGGAAGCAAGAAGTATGTGATCAAGAAATTGAGTTCACCTGCTGAATCTTCCGATTGCCAGGTGGTGTACGTTGGGAAATCCAAAAACAAGGATTTCGACACTATTAAAACCAATACTACCGGAAAGTCTATTCTAACCATAACCGATGGTAATGGCTTAGGACAAAAGGGAAGTTGCATTAACTTCAAGGTAGTAGATGGAAAGCTGAAATTTGAATTAAACCAGGCAACGGTTAACGGTTCAAATCTCAAGATCTCAAGCCAGCTAAGCAGTATGGCTATATTGATTTAGTAGTTCAGGAACAAAAGAGCGGCTTTTTAGCTTTGCTTGTGGAGAATGAAATGCAGGGAAGATTTGTTCAGAGAACTTGTTGAAAACTCCGAAGACATTTTTATAGTAATAGACCGGATGTTTCGAATCCGGTATGTTTCATCATCAGTTACCAAAGTATTGGGCGTTGAGATACGCTCCTTGCTTGGACGAAGTATTCTTGACTTTGTGGATCAGCAA
>DJFR01000217.1:11039-19720 GCA_002432545.1 Flammeovirgaceae bacterium UBA5867
CAGGGATTAGTATTAAAGCTATATAATATTACTCCGAAAAAATTGCGTGAGCAGGAGCTGATCCGCTCGAACCAACAGCTGGATCAGGTCATTTATAAAACAACGCACGACATGAAAGCCCCCCTCATGTCGGCACTCGGTTTAGTTAAAATTGCAGAGAAAGCCTCCTATGAAGAACAGGGGCAATACCTAAGTTTGATCAAGAAAAGTCTGCAACGACTGGATTCGTTTATTGATGAAATGAACAATTTCTATCGTAATGAGAAGCTGGCGTTGCAGCGCGAGAAGATAGACCTGGAAAAACTTCTCTCAGAAGAAGTAGAGAACCTTAAAAATGTTTACCCCGATCGGTCCGTTACTATAGCATGGAATATAGCGGGGGATATAGAGTTATTATCAGATAAGGTTCGCGTACAAACTATAGTCACAAATATTCTTTCCAACGCTATAAAGTACATGGACTTGCAAAAGCAAAATCCATTTGTCAAAATTGCAGCACTGATCACGGAAGAAGTTTGTGACATCAGAATAGAAGATAACGGCATAGGTATAGCACAAGCCTACCAGGATAAAATATTCGACTTGTTCTTTCGGGCAACAGATCAGGGACAAGGAACAGGTTTAGGTCTGTTCATTGTAAAAGATACAATAGAACGGTTAAAGGGAAAGATTGAAGTTCAGTCTAAAGTAGGCGAGGGAACAATCTTCAGAATACAAATCCCCAATCAGCTATACCAGCCAGTTGAAATAGAATAAAGGTCTACGCACGGGGCCACAGAGTTTTTATAGAGAGGGTCTTTTCTCTGCGTACTCTGTGCGTTCTTTTATTTCAGACCTCGCTCTCTTTTGCGTTCATCACACCTACGGATAGTCTTTGATAAAATCGTTTTGCAATAGCTATATATAGTCTGAATTCCGTAATGTTTCACATCCAATATCTACCACTATATAAGTAAAAATACGGATACCCTACTGAGTGACTTCCCCACATGGTAGTGAGTAATAACAGGATTGTGCCACATATGCCTTCTTAGATAAGTTTGACAAAGCAAATGAGAGCTACTCTCTATGCGAAAATGAAAGAATTTAAACGATTTATCTAAAAAGAGTAACATGATACAAGGAAGATTTAAGGCAAGGCTGATTCTGATAATAGAAGATGCCAGAACACGTGAGGGACTCAGTTACGCTATTGAATCAAATAGCCGTTGTTCGCTCATTAATTCGTATAGCACATGTGAGGATGCTATAAAAGAACTCAATAAGACATCTCCGGATCTTATTGTAATGGACCTCGTTTTTTCAGGCATCGAAGGTATCGAAGCAATCAAATGTATTCGTGAGAAACGTCCGCAGACCGAATTCCTGGTTGTAACCGGAGAACGTCAGCGTGAATTATTCCTGTCAACTATAGCAGCAGGTGTTACTGGTTATGTATTGCAGGAATCGGGTTTGTCGCACTTCTTAACTGCCTTAGATAAAATCCTTGATGGTGGCGCATACCTGAGCCCTGTATTTACACGTACGTTACTGGAAACCTTCTGGGTAAATCCGGTATCTCCTTTATCTGATCGCGAAACCGAAGTGTTGAAACTCGTAACAGAAGGTAAAAGCTATACACAGATAGCAGCACAGCTTCAAATATCGCAGGAAACCTCTAAAACGCACATCAAGAATATATACCGAAAACTGAAAGTCGGAAGCAAATCTGAAGTGGTTAAAAAAGCAATTAACGATAAACTTGTATCGATAATCTAGTTTATAGTATATATTACTATATATTGAATTATAGATATACCTGATAAATCCGGTATACTTTGGAAAGGCTATCACTGCGATAGCCTTTTTTTTTATGCCGTTACTCAAGCTCAAGAATTACCATTGGCGAATTAATTCTTAATCCCTATATATAGTTTGTCTGAGTAATCTTGGTTGGAGATTTCTCTAAAGCTTATTTCAATAAGTGCGCATATAATTCTTTGAATGGTGTTAAGAAAAACCGACATAATTCTGAGTGAAAATATCGTTTGCGCTCGGTGGATATTTATATATACCCCATTTATAGTGGTTATGTATATATAATATTACCGCTACAAAGCGATTTTTTACTGATTTAAGCTTCCTCAACTTTAAGGCTTTATAACCTAAACATTAAAGTATGAAGAAAACTCTACTGTTTCTGCTTATCTCGCTATGGATAAGTTTTGAAAGCGTGGGCCAGGACAGAACAATCTCTGGCAAAGTAACTTCGGCAGAGGATGGCTCAGGACTGCCGGGCGTTAATATAGTGGTAAAGGGCACAACCAACGGCACCGTAACAGATGCTAATGGTGTATACTCTGTATCTGTTCCATCTTCTGGGAGTTTGCTTGTCTTCTCATTTATAGGACTGACAACTCAAGAAGTTGAGGTAGGAGGGCGTACCTCTATCGATGTTCAGATGGCTCAAGATGCAAAACAGTTAAATGAAGTTGTAATTACAACTGCAGGAGGACTAAAAGCCAAAGAGAAAGAAATGGGTTCGGCTAACACAGTGATAAACACCGGAACCCTTAATACCGGGAAAGCTGTAAATATAGCAGCGGGATTACAAGGTAAAGTAGCCGGTCTGCAGATCAACGCTACAGGCAGCGGTGTTAATCCAGATTTCAGAGTTATACTACGTGGACAGCGATCACTAACAGGTGATAATCAGGCTTTGATTGTGCTGGATAACGTGATAGTGCCTGCTTCACTGTTTAGTAATATAAATCCTAATGATGTGGAGAGTATAGTTGTTCTTAATGGAGGATCTGCAGCAGCACTATATGGATCTATGGCATCGAACGGAGCTTTGATAGTTACAACAAAAAAAGGTAAAGATGGTAGAGTGGAGATAAATGCATCAAACACCACATCATTACAACAAGTAGCTTTCCTTCCTAAAATTCAAAAGAAATTCGGAGCTGGTGGTACTGCCTATGGCATTGATGAATTCGGTAATCCAACTTTTAGTTATCTGGAGAATCAATCTTACGGACCGGCCTTTGATGGGACTTTACGACCACTTGGTCCAAAACTTGAAGATGGCGATCAGGATTCGACTACTTACTCGTATAAAGATGGACATGATAAATTTTGGGTAACTGGTGTAACTAACCAATCAGATTTTTCATTGACTTCTGGTGATGATAAGTCAAGTATATATCTATCCGGACAATACGTAAGTGTAACCGGAACAACACCTGGAGATAAGTATAATCGGGCTACTCTGCGTTTGAATGGTACACGTAAAGTCGGAAAATTTGTTGACATAACGTATAGCACATCTTTTACTCCAAACAGATATGATATAACATCCCGGACAGCGTCAATTTATTCGAACATGTTGAATATGCCTTCCAATGTTGATATTACAAAGTATAAAGATTGGAGAAATAATAAGTTTGCAAACCCCAATGGCTTTTACAACCCATGGTATCAGAATCCATATTTTACAGCTGATAATTATCGTCAGAAGACTAGGAATGACTTCCTTACAGGAAGTGTAGAGATAAAGGTTACACCTTTTGCTGGCCTTGACTTGATTGCTCGCCAGGGTATATCCACAAGAAATTACTCAGATAAGTATACAACAGGCGCTTTTGATTATACAACATGGGCCGAGAATACAGACATGAGTTCTAAAAGTGATATTACAGGTTCTGTAACAGAAACCAGTAATTTTCAAACACAGCTTCTTACTGATTTCCTAGCACAATATAATAAAACCGTTGGGGACTTTAACTTTAATGTTGTAGCAGGTGGGCAGTGGAAACAAAATGAAAATCGCTACATGTCTACATATATAGGTGGACTTGTTATTGATGGACTATATAACTTAAGTAATGGAACTGGTACACCAACTTATGGTGAGGCTGAATTCAAAACTCGTCTCATGGGGGTTTTAGGACAAGCGGTTATCAGTTACAAAGATTATCTCTTTGTAACAGCCAGAGCTCGTAATGATTGGGACTCCAGGTTAGCAAAAGAAAATCGTTCTTTCTTTTACCCTTCTGTAGATGCATCTTTTGTAGCTAGTGAAGCTATTCCTGCAATTGCTCAAAGCAATGTGATTAACTATTTGAAGATAAGGGGGGGCTTAAATAAAAATGGTAAAGTCAATTTAGGTGATGCCGATAATTTAGGAGCTTATCAGCTGTATACTACAGTTGGTAGTGCAACTGGTTATGGTTTCCCATATAATAGTCTAGCTGGATATACGGTTAACGGTACAATTGTGTCAAACGATTTGCGACCTGAGATCACAAAAGGATATGAATTCGGATTTGATTTGTCCGTATTGCAAGATCGTATTACCACTCATGTCACTTGGTTCAATACTAAAACGGATGATCAGACTGTCAACACTTCTCTCGCGTATAGTACAGGTTTCCAGAATTTATTGACGAATGTTGGACAAACACAAAGTCAGGGACTTGAGCTCGATTTGATGGTGACACCCATTAAGACCGATAATTGGGAAGTAACAATTGGTGGTAACTATACATACCTCAAGAATACAGTTAATTCGATTGCCTCTACTCTTGACCGAATCAATCTTGGATCAACGGGTACTGCAATCTCTGCTGCTGTGGCTGGTCAATCCTTTCCTGTACTCATGGGATATGATTATGTGAGAGATGACAAGGGGCGAGTAATTGTTAACTCTACGACTGGTCTTCCAACTCAAACAAGTTCTCTTGTGATTTTGGGAAATGGTACACCTAAAAATAGGATGGGAATGAACGCAGCGGTAAGTTATAAGGGGATACGGTTCTCAATATTATTTGAAGCTCGTACGGGCTATAAAATCTTTAATGGTATAGGTTCTGAATTAGACTGGGCAGGTACAGGATACCGAACAGCCGTATACGATCGCAAAAGCTTTATTTTCCCTAACTCCGTTTACATGGATGAAAGTGGAAATTATGTTGAAAATAAGAGCGTTGCTATCGCCAATGGTAATGGAAACAATGGTTTTTGGTCAGATGGTATTAACCGAAATGTTACATCGAACTATGTTACTTCTGGAAATTTCATAAAGCTGAGAGAAATCTCATTGTCCTACTCGTTGCCTACATCACTTCTTAGTGGTACTAAATTTATTAAGGATGTGACTATAAGTATTCAGGGACGTAACCTCTTCCTGTGGATGGCTAAGGACAACCTGTATGCTGATCCTGAATACAGCAGCGGTAGCACCACAGGAAACGGAACAGGTTTGAACGATTTGAGTCAGACTCCGCCAACACGCACATATGGAGCTACTGTGTCTGTTAAATTCTAAAATCAAGTTTGTTGCATTTATAGTTTAATGAAATGCTGATCTGAACTTTAAAATATTGAACAATGAGATATACATACTATATATTTATCTTCATTAGTCTTGCTATTCTGGAAACGGGTTGCAATGACTATTTGGATGTTAATACAAACCCCAATCAAGCTACTTCTGCTTCGCCAGAATTAATATTGCCGCAAGCTCTCACAGCCACTGCAAATACCTTAAACACATTTAATACCTATGGATCCCAGATTGGTGGATATGCGGCCAATGCGGGTGGATATGGTGGTTTCAATGAATTGGTGACATATAGTTATAATTCTGGTAATTATAGTGGACTTTGGACAAGTGTCTATGATAACTTGGAGGATTATCAATATATCATAGATAACTCCACAGATGAAGAGCATTATTACTTTAATGCATCTGCAACGATTATGAAAGCTTATGAATACCAACTATTAGTGGATGCTTATAATAACGTGCCTTATACTGATGCCCTTAAAGGCGCCAATAGTTTGAGTCCAGCATTTGATGATGCAGCTTCCGTTTATGCGGATTTGGCTGTTCAATTGGATAATGCGATTAGTAGTATAGATAAAGGTTTGAGTCTTGAAAGTTCTGGAGGGGTTAAAAAACTGGGATCATCTGATGTACTCTTTGCTGGTAACATGGTAAAATGGAAGCAGCTCGCCAATACTATTAAGCTAAGGCTGTTAGTACGTGGAAATGGAAAGGTGACTTTTAGTACAACTTCGTTTAGTAACGATGGCTTTTTAAGTGCAGATGCTTTGATAGATCCAGGATTTTCTCGTGACAACAACAAACAAAATCCAGCATGGAATACGTGGGCCTATTCCTATACAGGTGGAGCTGCGACTAAATCATGGATACCAACAAAGTTTATAATGGCTTTTTATGATGGAACAAAGCTAACAGATGCTAAAAGAGGTGCAGCTATATATTACCAGTATCCTAGTACAGGAACCAACCAACTTGGAAACGAAGGGAATGAAGTACCTTCTTGTCCAACAGGAAGCTTCTGGTATCCAAGTTCTGAAAGAACAGGCACGGCAGCAGGTAACGCAACAGGGGTACTAAAAGGCCCGGATGCTGGCTATCCATTGTTCACAGCCGCTGAGAGTTATTTTTTACAAGCCGAGGCAGCAGTAAGAGGTATAGTAAACGGGAGTGCTAAGACTTTATTTAATAGTGGTATTACTGCTTCGTTCAGTTATTTGTATATGCTTCCCAGCGGAACTATCTCAGGGGATGATGATGGTGATGCATCTGCCTATATAAGTGCAAACTCTTCAAGCTATTTAGTGAATTTTGATTTGGCAACAACTACTGAGCAGCAGGTTGAAGCAATCATTACTCAAAAATATATAGCCTTGAATTTTGTACATAGCCATGAAGGATGGAATGAATATCGCCGTACCGGTTACCCAGCAGTTTCTGGTACTAGCGCTACTTCAACTTTTGCATCTACTGTTTCGCAGAGCACGCGTGCAGATAGATTGCCTTCTAGAGTGCTATATCCTGCAACTGAAATAGCATACAATGGCGCTAATGTTCCTCAAGGTATAAATTCTTTTACATCCCTTATTTTTTGGGCTAAATAAAAACATTAAACTCTATGAGATCGATTATAAAACAGACACTACCTTTTCTATTAATGATAGTTGGAATGTCATCGTGTCTTGATGCAAACGATGCGAATATTCCAAATAGCTCTTCTAGTAGTTTCATTGAATTGATATATAATGAGGGTGATGCAACAACTACCATTAATTCAGGGTTGAATTATTTTGCCAATGCTGCATTGTTATTGTCTCCCGATAAGGAGAAAGATACAATTACTTTTATAGTATCTCTTCAAGGAGCAAGTCCATTAAGTAGAGATTTAACGGTCAACGCAATTATTGATGACAGTAAACTGAACGCAAATATTGCGAATGATAAAATCAACTATCTTCCTCTTCCCGATAGTTTGTACGATTTTATAAACCAAACCGCTGTTATTAAGGCAGGGGAGAGACATGCTATATTTCAGATAGCTGTTTACCCTTCTAAAATAGATTTTGGTCAAAATTATGGACTACCAATTACTGCTACCAACGATGGTGATGTAGTTACGAGCTCCAATTATGGTCACATATATTTCCACATGATAGGAAATCCAATAGCGGGAGCTTATAAGCATGATTTTATTCGATATAGTAATCCGGCTGGAACAGGAAGTCCTGATGGTACTTCGTTTTATGGTGAAGCAGCTATTTTCTCACCTGCTGATCCTACTACTATTCATGTACCAACGGGTTACTATGACGGAGCAAATTATTTTATCACTTTTACAAACAATAATGGAACCTTATCTAATTTTAAAGCAGTGATAGATCCAGCCTCAGTTTCTGGTGCCTGGGCAACTGCTGGTATTGTGATAACCAGTGGGCCAACAATTACTGTAAATTCTGACTACACAATATTTACATGTAAGTACACAACACTTACAAGGAACGTGACGGACATATACTATAAATAAATAGAACTTATGTAAATGTGTAATTCGAACTGAATTAATTTAAAAGTGGACAGCCGTGGGGCTGTCCATTTTTGTTCATGGGATATCACTATCCGACAAGACAGATAACGAAAACGGGTTACCTACAAAATTTTCTCTTTTTGAGGAGCTTGTTACATAGGCGCTTTTCCTCGTTAAAAATTACTTCCGATGAGCGCGATATGCCTTTAAACTTCTCTCCGAAACACCTATCTTTGCCGCATGCGTTATGCGCTCCTAATCTTCCTGCTCTCTGTTGCGGCTTCTTTACAGGCACAACAAGTGGATAGCTTATTAAACAGGCTTTCTCCCGACAGTATTCCTGTCACCCAGGCAGATGCGTTAGATTCCATTCAATATTCATTTTACGGTAAATCAGATAGNNCGGACTTCTGTCAAAGATTGATAGTCTGAACGCGTTACAACTCCCCACCGATAAGTACACTCACAAACTCGACAGTGTAATGCAGCAGCGCGAAAAAGCTGTGGCTTCGCTGAACGAAAAGATGGATGGTCTTAAATCAAAAGCAACGGATAAAATTAATAAACTGGAGTTGTCTCCTGAGTTGCAAAGTAAAGCCGATGCATTAACAGGGGATATACAAGGATTTAAGCTTCCGGTGAAGGATATGAATATACCCTCACTGGATTTACCGGACAGTCCATTAAAAAACCTGGATGGACTCAATACATCTATTGAATCGCCTGTTGGCAAAATTGGCGAGCTGGATGGTCTTAAAGATATAACAGGGAAAACAGGTGGTCTCTCTTCGATAACACAACAGGCTGGCGGATATCAAAGCGATATTCAAA
>DJFR01000217.1:19755-20343 GCA_002432545.1 Flammeovirgaceae bacterium UBA5867
GCGGGAGATATAGCAGGTGTTGGCGATCTCAAGAAGTCAGCAGAGTCATTGGACCCTATGCTGAACGCAGCACAAAATCCGGATGCGATGAAAGAACAGGCCGTTAAGAAAGTAAAAGAAGTTGCTGTCAACCACTTTGCAGGTAAAGAGCAAGTACTGCAGCAAGCGATGGAAAAAATGTCGAAGCTCAAGAATAAATATTCGAGCCTTAACAGCCTGAGCGAAGTAGGGAAGAAGCGCCCGAATGAAATGCGGGGTAAGCCGTTGATCGAGCGATTGCTGCCAGGTATAGCACTTCAGATACAGCGCAAAGGAGATAATATACTCGTTGATTTTAATCCCTATATAGGTTATCGTCTTTCAGGCCGACTCACTTCCGGACTAGGGTGGAACCAACGGTATGGCTATAATACAGATCGAAATACATTCAGTCCGGGAACGAGAATATACGGGCCACGCATTTACTCCGAGTTTAAGATAGGCAAAGGTTTCTCTCCAAGAGCCGAAGCTGAGATTATGAACACATACGTTCCGCCACGACTTCATTCAGGCACAACTGATTCCTATGGAAGAGAATGGGTGCCGGGT
>DJFR01000217.1:20465-20665 GCA_002432545.1 Flammeovirgaceae bacterium UBA5867
GCTATATACTTTCACGGATCAGCTGAATAACAAAGTCTCAATCCCATTTCCTCCAAGGCGAATTATATCGTTAGTACCGTCTCAAACAGAGCTGTTGGCTTCACTCGGACTACAACATGAAGTTGTAGGAATAACCAAATTCTGCGTACATCCCGCGGCATGGCTTACATCAAAAACGATTATCGGTGGCACTAAAAATT
>DJFR01000181.1 GCA_002432545.1 Flammeovirgaceae bacterium UBA5867
AGGTATAGCTATTCCCTACGATATAAAGATCATCGGGTTTTCGCATTTGCAGATCGCATCACTGCTCGACCCACCGCTTACTACCGTTACACAACCTGCCTTTGAAATGGGTAAAGCTGCGGCTACCATTCTCTTTAAAGCGCTGGAGAAAAAGTATAATCTTAAGAATGAACGCATCGTTATACCATCTGTTTTAAACGTGCGTGCATCAACGTATACGATGTCGCCAGGCGATAGAGTATAGGTATATCTGGTAATTCGAGGCGGATCTAGATATAGTTCTCGCGGATACACACGCAAACCTTCAAAAGATAAATACTCCAGCGGAACACTGAGAATAGGAGCGCTTGAAACGGAGAGTTACGTGGTAAGAATGATTTCCCGCAGAAGTTATCTGCGGGAAATCATCGTCAATATTATTTTTTTATTGTAAAGCTTGCTACAGCTTTTTCGTCTTGTGAATTGCCGCCAACAAATACAGTATACTTACCCGGCACAACTTCCCAGGCATTTTTCTTCAGATTCCATTTTTGTAAATCTGCTACCGGTATCGTTAATGTTACATCCTGCTGACTGCCCTTTGCTACATGCACGCGGCTAAATTGTTTCAGTTCTTTCAGCGGAGCGCGTTCACCGGAAGGATACTTTATATAGGCCTGAACAACTTCATCACCATCATATGCCCCGGTATTTTTTACTTGTACACTAAACGAAACTACATCTTTAGCCTTGTAGGATTCCTGTGGTTTTTGTTTCCAGGAGTATGCAAACTGTGTATAGCTTAATCCGAATCCAAAAGGATATTGAACATCACCGGAAAAGTAGCGATACGTTCTTCCTTTCGTAGCGTAGCTGTCGTACGCAGGCAGGTCATTAAACGACTTGTAGAATGTTACCGGCAATCTTCCCGAAGGAGAAACTTTTCCAAAGAGTATATCTGCCAATGCATTTCCACCCTGCTCGCCCGGATACCATGCTAACACAACAGCATCGGCATACGGTTCAATAGCCGCTACATTTATGGCGCTGCCTGCTGTTATCACAGCAATGATTGGCTTTTTATGTTTCTTGCGCAATGCTTTGAGAAATGCCAGATGACTGGCCGGTATATTCAGGTCAGCTTTATCACCGCCATGTGCTGCGAGAAATGCATCGCCCTCTTCGCCTTCCAGCACAGGCGTAAGTCCTAAAACAGCAATGGTAACATCGCTGTTCTCGGAAGCCCACAGTCCACCGAAATGTACTGAGTCAACATCGTTGCAGCCCAGATCATACTGCACCACGGTAGCAGGCCCTGCAGCTTTTGTTATACCTTCCACGAAGGTGATCACATCAGACGATACACCGTGATAATTTCCCAACAGTGCATCGAGTGATGCTGCGTTTGCTCCGGCAACCAATATACTTCCATACAACTCTGATTTTAACGGAAGTATATTCTTGTCATTCTTCAGCAACACCATGCTTTGCTGTGCAGCCTTGCGGGCGAAATCAACATTGGCAGCGCTGCGTATACTTTCCTGTCCCAATGAATGAAACGGTACACTTTCCGGTTTATCATAGAAGCCGAGTTTAAATTGTGTACGCAGAGAAGGTGTGAGCGCATCATCAATCTCCTTTTCTGTAACGAGATTTTGTTGTATAGCTTTCATCAGGTCATCCTGCAGCATGTTAGAGCAATCGAGGTTGACACCGGCTTTTATAGCAGCAGCTGCTACGTGCACAGCATCCGGCATTACTTTATGTCGCAGCCATATATCTTCCAGTGCCCAGCAATCCGTTACCACATGTCCTTTGAATTTCCATTCTTCACGCAGTATCTTATGCAGTAAAGTATTTCCCGTGCAGCACGGTTCATCGTTCACGCGGTTATACCCGCACATAACCGATTCAACACCGGCACCTACTAATTCATGGAAAGCATAGAGATAGGTTTCGCGCAGATCTTTCTCATCAACAATAGCATTGAATGTATGACGGTTTGCTTCCGGGCCACTGTGTACGGCAAAGTGCTTGGCGCATGCCGAGGTCTTAAGGTAATGCGGATCATTGCCTTGTAAACCTTTTACAAATGCTTTACCCATACGTGCAGTAAGGTATGGATCTTCACCGTATGTTTCTTGCCCGCGGCCCCAGCGCGGATCGCGGAATATATTGATGTTCGGAGACCAGAACGTTAATCCCATATATTGGATCCTGCGATCCTGCTTCACAGCCAGGTTATACTTGGCGCGTGCTTCCGTGGATATAACATCGGCAATGGAATGTTGCAAATCATCGTTGAATGTTGCCGCCAAAGCAATGGCCTGCGGAAACACCGTTGCTTCACCAGCCCGTGCTACTCCGTGCAGAGCTTCGTTCCACCAGTTATATACTGGTATACCCAGACGAGGCACACCTTTACTGTTAAAGCCAAACAGATGAATTTTCTCTTCAAGTGTCAGTTGTTTTAGCAGATCACGCACACGGTCGTCCGTGGAAAGACGTGTGTCCTGGTACGGTTGCATCGTGCTCTGAGCGTTCGCGCCCAGCGTGAATAAAATGATGCAGAGGAAGGAGTTTATAAAGTAAAGCGTTCGCATGAGAGAACCGGTTAAATGATTTGAGGTTCAAATATTGACAGTAAATCATTTTAATAAGACAATGAGGATGGAAAAATTTTTTATTCTTTTTTCTGCGGTTATTAAGAGTAGATTTTCGGAAGATAATCGTTTAAGAGACTCCAGCGTATAGAGCAGAATAACTTGGAGTATGTTCCATTCCTGTATGGATATACGATTATCATTGTTAAATTTAAGGGATCGATAGATTTATTGTAATGCGTTATAGTAATTATTCTGCTGAGGACTTTGCATTGGACGATAGTTTTAAGCGATGGGTTTTGAACCCGGATGATGAGACTATTCAGTTCTGGAACCGGTGGCGTGAAAGTAATCCTCACAAGGAAGAAGACATTCATAGGGCAACACAACTTGTTAAACTCGCAGGTTTGCGAACAGACAACGAGTTGACTACTGCTTTTCTGGATATATGGGAAAAGATAAAAGAAAACGCAGAGCAACAAACACAACAACAACAACAACAAACACACGGTACACGCAATTATAGGGGTCTAGCTGCGGCACTTGCAGCCATTGCTGTGCTTGCTGCTATATATATATTGTGGCCTGCACAACACACCAGCATCGAGTATAAAACTGCATTTGGTGAAATAAAAGAATTTATACTTCCGGATGGATCGCGTGTTACACTGAATGCCAATTCACAACTGACGTTCCATGAAGATTGGACAAATACAAAACGCAAAGTGTTGTTAAAAGGTGAGGCCTTCTTCGATGTAGTGCACACTGCCGATGATAAGGAATTTATTGTTGAGACTGCAGAAGATTTTTCGGTGCGCGTACTCGGTACAGAGTTCAATGTCAATACACGCAATGGAAATGCTTCGGTATATCTGCAATCTGGAAAGATAGCGTTGCAAACCGTAAATGAAAATATAACCCTGAAGCCCGGTGATTTTGCTGCATTGAATAAAACGAAAGCAGTAACGCTGACACACAACGCCGAAGCAGAAAGTACACTGGCGTGGAGAAGTAATCTCTTCATCTATAATGATACTCCGCTATCTGGAATCATTCAGGATATAGAAGATAACTTCGGGATGAAAGTACAAGTAACAGAAGCTTCGTTGATGGACAAGCGCGTTACAGCAAAAGTATCCCGTAAAAATGTGGATGTTCTGTTGCAGGTTATTGGTGAAATACTGGATGTTCAAATCGAGCAAAATAAAAATCAAATCGTTGTAAGTCCCAATCATCAGGATTGATTACCTTTGGTGGAATAGGTTTTCCCTATCTAGCATCCAAACCCTATAGGTAAACCTTTTAATCCTATGAGCCGCCAATCACATAAAGTGATGAAAGCATATTGTGCTTTTATCGCATGCTTTAGCATGGCGGGGTATATTTATGCACAGGATTCGGCTTTAAAAAATCATTCTCCGAAAAAAAATACTTTTCTTGATCGCCCGGTTAATAAACCGATCCCCCTGGCAGATGCATTGCGTAAACTGGAAGAGCTCAATCACGTAAGCTTTGCCTATCAGAAGGATTTTCTCGAAAATAAATTTGTTCCCTATACTGCAGACGAAAGTAAACCGCTGGAAGTATACCTGACGGAAATACTGGAACCCTATAACCTGGAGTATAAACGAGTAGATGGTATAGATCAACGTATCTATGTTATATTCCCGAAGCGGGCGCGTGCAGCAGAAGCGAAAACACTGACTATATCCGGGCGTGTCACCAACCAGTTTGGTGAAGCAATTGCAGGTGTCAGTATCTTTTTAAAAGAAGAAGGTATAGGTACCCTTACCGACATCAATGGAAATTATACCATCAACTTTCCGCAGGAAGATCAGAATGTACTCGTGTTCTCACATATAGGATATATGGTAAAGGAAGTGCCCTGTACCGGTGAGAAAGCTGTAGACGTTGTGTTGAATGAGAACCTTTCGCAGCTTTCGGAAGTAGTGATCACAGCATTGGGCATCAGTAGAAATCAAAAAGCACTCGGGTATTCCGTCAGTACAATCAGCTCCTCTCAAATCACACAAGCTGGTAATACCAATGCAGTATCGGCTATGTATGGGAAAGCTGCCGGTGTAAGGATACGCATTGCGCCCGGTGGCGCTACGAGTGCGGTTACCATACAGGTGCGTGGATTGAATTCATTGAATTATAACGCACAGCCGCTATATATAGTAGATGGTGTATTGATGCGCGATGGTAACGAGAAAGGGGCCCTGGGTATAAATAACACCGATTACTATACCGATGCACGCATTCGCGGTAACGGTATACTCGATATAAATCCTTCGGACATTGAGACTATATCTATCTTGAAGGGGGCAGGTGCTACAGCGCTCTATGGTTCGGATGCTGCCAATGGCGTTGTGGTGATTACAACCAAGAAAGGCGATAAGAAAGCAGGACTTGGTGTAGAGATAGGCTATACGGCCAGTATTGAGCAGGTTGCATTTACCCCGCATTATCAGAATGTGTATGGACCGGGATTTGATCGTGACCGAAATATAGCGCTCGGTGCCGATGCTTCCGGGTGGGTGCCGGTTGATCTGGACCAGGATGGTGAAGCCGATACAAAACGACCGCTGTTTGAATCGTATGCGCAGTTCGGACCGAAGATGGACGGTCAGCAGGTAATGTGGTGGGATGGTACCAAACGAAACTATACCGCTCACCCCGATAACTATAAAGATTTTTACCGGCAGGGATATAATTCATTGTTCAATGCTGCAATCAGTAATAAAACAGAACGTGCCGGGTATCGTTTTTCCTATTCCCGGAATGATTATGAGGGTATACAGGCAGGCGGTAAACTTCATCGCAATACATTTAATCTGAATAACTATATCAGGATCTCCGACCGCCTCTCGGCAGATATAGTGTTGAATTACTCCAACAGCCGTGTGCATAACCGTCCGCTGAAAATTAATCGCATCACATCAAGCTGGGACGGATTCTTCAGCCGGGCAGAAGATATGTCGCTGCTTCGTGAAAAGTATAAAACATCACAAGGGTATAAATGGGTGCCGTATGATCAGTCACAACGCAATCCTGCAGAGGCACTACAGTTTACAACCCCCCGCGGATATGAAGTGATGAACTTTTTCTGGAAGCAGCTTCGCGATAGTGAAGACGAGAATCAGAACAGGCTTATATCCAGCGTTACCCTTCATTATGAAATTACGCCGAACCTGCATTTTCGTGGTAAGATTGGTAATGATTTCACAAGTCTTTCCATTAAAAGCAAAGGTTATAATGAGTACCCTACAAGTTTTAACGTAAACAACAGCACGGGTTCCTATAGCGTGTCCAACGGCCGGTATTCAATACTATATACCGATGCATTGCTGACCTATAGTAAGAAATTGTCGCGCGACTTTTCTTTTTCAGTCAACGGAGGTTTTCAATTGCGTGATGAACAATACAGAGATCAGGCCACGGCAACAAGTGGTGGCCTTGCTGTTGAGAATTGGTTTAGCTTGAATAATTCCTATAACGCTACCAAGATTGCAACCGAAACGCAGTCGCTCATTTTAAAGTATGCTTATTTAGGACTGGTAAATATCAACTATAAAGATTTTCTCTTTGTGGAAGGTACAGCACGACAGGAGTATTCATCAACCCTTGCACCGGGTAATAACCGGTATTTTTATCCTTCTGTAAACAGCGGTTTTGTGTTGTCGGAGGCCGTGATGTTGCCACAGTTTATTTCGTATGCTAAACTCCGCGGATCGTACGGTGTGGTAGGAAATGCGCCACCAGTATACGAAGCCAATACACTCTATGATCTCACTTCGTTGCAAACAACACAGGGCTCGGTTATCGCGGCATCATCGCAGGGTAACCTATATGGTAATAATGAGATTAAACCTGAGAATAAATATGAGACTGAGTTTGGACTGGAAACAAAGCTATGGAATGGTAAACTTGGTATTGACCTGACATACTATGCGAGTAAAATAAAAAATCAAATTCTCCGGCTTGATCTTCCTACCAGTGTTGGCGCCAGCAAGATATTAACGAATATAGGTGAACTGCGAAACAACGGTTGGGAGCTGGCAATGAATTCAACGGTAATGTCTTCATCCATCACATGGACCAGTGGTGTGAATATAGCAGTGAATACATCCAAAGTACATTCGCTGGGAGCAGGTATTGATAAACTGGTATTTCGCGATTTGGAAGGAAGTGCGATACAGGTTGTGGCAGAGCCCGGAGAGTCCATCGGGAATATATATGTAAATCCGCGTAAGACAGATAATAATGGAAATTTTATTATTAATGACAAGGGCGTATATATTATCGATAAAACACGGTACGTTAAAGCGGGTAACATGCTTCCGAAAGTAACAGGTGGATTTGTAAACGCTATACAGTATAAGAACTTCCGTCTTGATCTTACGATTGACTATAGTATCGGAGGAAAGATCATATCGCCTCCTTTAAAATACGGCATGGGTTCAGGAATGTATACCAGCACGCTGCGATACCGATCTGCGGATAGAGGCGGATTGCCCTACTATATAAATTCGGGTGGCAATAAAATATTACTGGATAATCATAATGCAGCAGCGCCAGATGGAGGTACTGTATACCACGATGGTGTAGTTCTTAAAGGAGTAACTACCAATGGTACACCGAATGAAACTGTAATTGACGCGCCCACTTATTACCTGAGCACGTACGACTGGGGCAGCAATGCATGGAATGAAAATGCTGCTATATATGATAACAGCTATATAAAAATGCGCGAAGCGGTGTTGAGCTATAATTTGCCGGCTGCATTTGTTGAGAGACTTCATTTTCAGAATATCAGGGTGTCGCTTGTTGGCCGAAATCTTTTTTACTTCTGGCGAACGCTGGAGAATCTTGATCCTGAATCTACCATTGGTACCAACTGGCTGAATCAGGGTATAGATGAAGGTACCAATGCAGCCACACGGAGTTATGGTTTTGTACTTAATATGAGTTTTTAAACAGCAGGCATGTGAAGCGCGCAAAAATTATAGTAAGTATAACGCTGTCGATAATGCTGATCAGCATTTCCTGCAAGGATGAGCTGGATGATCGGTATGAGAATCCCGATCGCACAGACGATGCAACGATTGACCAGTTTTTTACAGCCATGCTGAATAATAATCGCGTGCGACCTTTGTATTGGGACATGAGTACTTTTATAAACTGGCACATCGGTGTATATACGCAGTCTGTTGGATTTCTGAATACAGAATATGTGTACCAGCAGAATGAAGCCTATATAGCCAATCGCTGGGATGATTTTTATCGTCCGAGTGCAAATGGTGCGGGCGTGATGGCTTTATACCGGGAAATAGAAAAGGCTTATGCCGAACTATCGCCCGATGAACAGAAGAGTATGGATGTATTTGTTCATGCTGCCAGAGTAGTGTTGTATGATCAGGCAGCACAGATGGTGGACATGTGGGGCGATATACCCTTTAGTGAAGCAGGATTGTTAAATAAAACAGGTGAAGTAGTATATCCTGCATTCGATCGGGATTCAGATATATATAATACGTTACTCACGGGTTTAGCTGAGACATCGGAATACTTTTCATCTGCCGCGTTATCGGCAACAACGCAATCTTTATTTTCTACGCAGGATATTTTATTGCAGGGTGATCTGAAGCGATGGCAGCGGTATACCAACGCACTGCGCCTTCGCCTGCTGATGCGCATTTCATTTGTAGACGAAGGCCGGGCACAAGCGGAAGTCATGGAAATGTTGAACGACCCTGCGGCATATCCTTTACCGGGTGATGCCGGTGCACAATACGATCCGGATGACGATGATGTGTTGTTGCAACCGCTCACAAATTATACCGATGATCTGCACATTGCTTTTACCGATTGGACAAATTACCCCGCGCCATACTTCATGCTGGAGGAAGTACTGAAGCCTGTACAAGATTTACGTATACCTATACTATATGATAAATATGGACAGACCCTGAATGGACAATTTATGGCCAATACGGATTATCACGGCATGCCCGTTACATACACACAAACCGAACAGCAGGTAAACCTGGAGAAATTTGCTATACTGGATTCCGCTACATTTCTGTACAACTCGAAACTTCCCGGTGTGGTAATGACAGCCTCAGAAGTTAATTTTTTAAAGGCAGAAGCCTATGAACGGTGGGGTGGTGGTAGTGCTATCGATGAATATACCGCAGGTATCAGAAAGTCAATCGAGTTTTATTACTATCTCAATAACCTGAATCCATCGTCTGGTAAAACTACGGAGCCTCCGACTGATGCGGCTTTCAATACATTTATAGTAAATAACATTACTCCTCAATATACCGGAACGCAGCAGGATAAACTCAAAGCGATCTGGACACAGAAATGGGTGCACTTTGGTTTTCTGCAGGCTGTTCAGAGTTGGTCAGAGTTGCGAAGAACCCACTATCCCACGTTATATTTTTACACATCACCGCTTACCGGTTATGAGTTGCCTCCGTCCCGTCTTACCTATCCTGCCAACGAAAAAACATTTAACAGTAACTATGATGCTGTCGCAAGTAAGGATACACGCGATGGTCATGTTTTTTGGGACGTACAGTAAACTATACAATAGACCGCTGGATTTTCATTTCGGATTATAGCATGATCCTTTATCAACTACCTAATATATAGGTATATTTTTATAGTTTTTAATAGCTTGTTTAGACTTATTTGTCATGTCTCATTGATTTTGTTGTGCTAACGTGTTGTGTAATATTATTTTATCCTTTGATTGATTGGATGGTTAAATGATCTGTTTTTAATAAAAAATTAAAATATTTTTTGGTGGCAGAGATTAGATTCTGATTAATCTTCCGTTTAGTAGCAAAACCACCAAAAATGGATCATTGCTGCAATAATTCATTTGCCTATTCCTGTGTTCAACAACTTCTGTTGCATATACTATATATATGTAATGGCAGGAAAATCATACAAGCCATTGCCCCGGTGCGACAGGCCTTATCTGCTCATAAGGTTTTTTTAACGTTCAATGATTTAGTTTGGGTTAATGCTGAATTTAGAATTTATACTCGGGTCGCACCGGGTCAATCGGGCATGCTCACCAAAGCGATTCACGCTCCCCACTATAATTTTTTTGGCACACAACCTTTTAAACTTAATTATATAATTACTCTATGATGAAACATCTACGGAAAAGGATGAAGGCCTTTTTGGTTTTCTCCCTTTGTTTCTGTTTCGCCTATGCAGCGCGAAGTCAGAGCGGAACGATAAGCGGTACAGTTACTTCCAGCGGTGATGGCTCTCCGCTACCGGGCGTAAACGTGTTAGTGAAGGGAACGTCAATTGGCACGTCAACAGATTCTGAAGGCAAGTATACCATCAGCGCGGGGAGCAATACGACACTGGTGTTTTCTTTTATCGGATATTCTACGCAGGAAGTGCCAGCCAATAGCCAAACTGTTGTAAACGTTGTGTTGGTAGAGGATGCTACCCAATTAGGTGAAGTTGTAGTTACAGCGTTAGGTGTTACCAAAGAAGCTGCAAAGGTAGGTTATTCAGTGGCTACGGTAAGTGGCGAACAACTGAATAAAGCACGCGAAACCAACGTAGCACTATCGCTGGAGGGAAGAGTAGCTGGGTTAAATGTAAAGGGTACAAGTGGTGGTCCTGGAGGAACAGCGCGTATACTCTTGCGTGGTATGCCTAGTATGAACAGTGGAGGCTCTCCGCTTTTTGTAATTAATGGCGTACCTATGGATAATACACAACGTGGAAGTGCCGGTGAGTGGGGAGGATCGGATAATGGTGATGGTATTGGAAACTTAAACCCCGATGACATTGAGACAATGACTGTTCTAAAAGGACAGTCTGCATCTGCGTTATACGGTGCAAGAGCTTCTAACGGTGTTATACTGATTACCACAAAGAAAGGAAAAAAAGGAGATTTCTCCGTTGAGTATAACATGAATTACATGGCTGATAAACCTGTTGACTACACGGATTTTCAGTATGTATACGGTCAAGGACTAAATGGTGCTAAGCCTGCAAATGCTACAGAAGCACAAGCGACTTCGCGAATGAGTTGGGGAGCTAAACTGGATGGTAGCCAGGTTATACAATTCGATGGAAATACGTATGCATATTCTGCGCAGAAAGATAATATTAAGAATTTCTATCGGACGGGATCATCTTTCACCAATACAGTGTCAGTATCAAAAGGTGGCGAGAGCGGTGCATTCCGTTTATCACTTTCTGATTTGGACAATAGCTCTATTGTTCGAAACAGCGGTATAGACAGAAAGACTATAAATCTAAATATTGAGCAGAAGGTAACGAACAAACTAAGCGTAAATTTAACGGCCAACTATATAGACGAACAATCAAAAAACCGTCCTCAATTGAGCGATGGTCCTATGAATCCTAATAACGGATTGTTCCTTGCAACCAACATAAACGAAGATATACTTGCGCCAGGCTATAACACAACAACCGGTTTTGAAACACGCTACGGTGACGATGAGTATGCAACTAACCCATGGTTCGTTGTTAACCAGTATGTTAACAACGTTGGAAGAAAGCGTTTGATTTCATCTATATCATCGCGTTACGACTTTACCAGTTGGCTCTATGCACAAGGTCGTATAGGATACGATCAAATGAATGACCGTGTATTTAAAGTTGAACCTTGGGGAACAGCCTATACGACAAACCAACATGGTAATCTTCAGGAGCAATCCTCTGCGCTTACCTATGAATTGAATGTGGATGGTTTAATTGGTGTTAATAAAGCGTTGACACAGGATTTGAATCTGGATGCATTGATAGGTGCCAACCTGAGAAAAAACCAATATGAGTATGAGCGTGTAGCCGGTAGTAACTTTGTGTTGCCTTACTTGTATACATTGAGCAATGTTTTAACGGTTAACACTAATCCATCCGATAACTATAAATTTTGGAAAACGGAAGTTCACTCTGCATACTATTCAGCAGATCTCGAGTATAAGAATTTTCTGACCTTGAATACTACAGGTCGTTATGACAAATACTCAACATTGCCTTCTGATAACAGAGAAATATTCACTCCTTCAGTTTCGGCAGGCTTTATTTTCTCTGAATTGTTGAGCGCACGAAGTTTAAGCTTTGGTAAGTTAAGGGCATCATGGGCTAATACCAGTGGCGAACTTGGCGAAGCCTATAAGACAGCCGTATACTATTCTTTAGGAAGTGCTTTCAGTGGCACGCCTACTGGTTCTTTCAGTACTGATCTTCCTAACGTATCTCTGAAACCATTTACCTTGACAGAAATCGAACTTGGTACAGAGATAAAATTCTTTGAAAACAGGTTGGGGCTTGATATATCATGGTATACCCGCAAAACCAAGAATGAGATCATGCCTGCAACTTTTAGTTCTGCAAGTGGATATACCAGCGGTTTTGTAGGAACCGGGTCTACAAAAAACACAGGGTTGGAAATTCAGATAACGGGTGTACCAGTTAAAACGAATAACCTCACCTGGACTGTTACAGCTAACGTAACTACCGTGAAGAATACTATTCTTGAGACCGATGCTGAAGGTAAGAATCAGTCATTGGGAAGCAATCGTGGTACACTCGGTAATGCTATAACTGCTTATGTAAAAGGTTATGCTGGTCCGCAGATTCTG
The DNA here is from genome assembly GCA_002432545.1 of Flammeovirgaceae bacterium UBA5867. Classification (GTDB taxonomy): domain Bacteria; phylum Bacteroidota; class Bacteroidia; order Cytophagales; family Cyclobacteriaceae; genus Ohtaekwangia. Next base: position 12,239 of record DJFR01000181.1, read on the forward strand.
GCTTACGATTACCAGCGCACCGCTGATGGACAAATTGTTGTTGATGCATCGGGTCTGCCGGTTCGTGGCGATCTGGTTAAAATGGGAAGCGTCCTTCCAAAAGTATACGGTGGTATCACAAACGAGTTGACCTATAAGGGCGTGAATTTCTCATTCCTGATCGACTATAACTTTGGTAATAAAGTTCTTTCTGCTACCGAATACTATTCGATATTCAGAGGCTTGAACAAAATGACTCTTGCCGGTCGCGAAGAAGGAGTTACCACAGGTGTTCATGCCGATGGAACAGCCAATACAACTTCAGCAGCACCTCAGGATTACTACAGAGCAGTAGCACAGCAAATAACTTCTACAAGTGTAGTGGATGGGGATTTTATCAAGTTACGCCAAGTAACACTCGGTTATAGCCTGCCCTCATCGATGTTTGAAAATGTACCGCTGTTACGCTCCGTTCAAATTTCATTTGTAGCACGTAATCTAGCTATACTGATGAGAAAAGCGGATAACATCGATCCTGAAGCAAGTTTTGGTTCGAATGTTAAATACTACGGTATAGAGGGGACAAGTTTACCATCTACGCGTTCTTACGGTGTGAACCTAAACGTTAAGTTTAAATAAACAACTACAATTATGAGTGTTAGCTCACAACCTGTAATGAAACATTTAAAGAATAAACAGATGAAAAGACTTTTTATATACTTTGGCGTTGCGTTCGTCTTAAGTCAGGCGAGTTGCACTAAGGATTTTGATGAGTTGAATACCGACCCAACAAAATCATCACCTGCTAATTTTGATCCCAACTACTTTTTGTCAACAAGCGAATGGAATTATCTCGATCAAACCATGGGATATAACGGTCCAACGCTTTTTCAGAGCGGTTGGGTTCAGATTTGGGCATCTACTTCTTCAGGAGGTGCTAACTATTATTCGAACATGGATAAATATGTAGCATCGGGCAGTACCAACGACTATATGGGAAGAAGCTGGAATGGATGCTATCGTTCTGCTAGTCTCGCAAAAGAGATGGTAAATTTAACAGACGGGGATGCAGAGCTTGTCAATATCAATGCTATCGGAAGAATCATGATCATCCTGAATATTCAGTATATTACTGATATGTATGGTGATTGTCCTTATTCTGAAGCATTGATGGCAAAATCAGGTACAACGCTTCCTGTGTATGACGACCAGCAAAGTCTTTACAAAGCTTTACTGAGCGACCTTGATGCCGCTTTAAATAGTTTGGATGAGTCTAAACAAATACCTTCTGCCGACCTCATCTATGATGGCGACATAGCAAAATGGAGAAAGTTTGGTTATTCGATTATGCTGCGAATGGCAATGCGTTTAACAAAGGCTGATCTTGCTACTGCAAAAACATATGCAGAGAAAGCTGCTGCCGGAGGTACGTTTGCAAGTGTTGATGACGATGCATATATAGTTTGCGACAACGCTAATGGTTATAGAAATGATTATGCGAGAGACCTCACTACAGCTGCGGATTATTACCAGGTAAGATGGAGCAAAACATTTATTGATTACCTGAATGATAATGACGATCCGCGACTCGGTGTTATTGCTGAAGTACCGCCCGCAGGCTTAACTGCTAATCAGACTGTAGGTCTCGCAGGTGACTCTGATCCGGATATCCAGGCAGGTTTACCGAATGGTTACGATCTCAACGGAGGTGCTACCGATATTACAACATCTCCTGGATATCCGGGAGGTACGGGTGCAGGAGCAGATGCAACTCCGATCGGTAAATATTCCCGACCAAGAACCACCATCTATGGAAATCTGAACGGACCTGTATTTATACTGACCTATGCTCAAACTGAATTGCTCCTTGCCGAAGCAGCCGTACGAGGTTTTACAGTAACAGGTTCCGCTGCAACGCACTATAGCAATGCCGTAGCGGGTGCATTGTTGTCGCTTGAACCATTTGGTGCAGATGCTACTATCAGTACAACGGTAGCCAATAATTTTGCGGCAGCTAGTCCGTTGGATGAGTCATCAACTGACGCTTCGTTAAAGATGATCAACGAGCAATACTGGGCTACTTGTGGTTCTCAGTTGAATTTTACAGATGCTTGGAACAACTGGAAACGATCAGGTTATCCGGTGTTAACACCGGTAGTGTACTCTGGTAATTTCTCTTCCGGAACAATCCCGCGCAGGCAACCATACCCGACAACAGAGGCAACGCTTAATGGTGTGAATTATAAGACCGCAGTCGGTCGCCTCAGTGAGGGAGATACCTGGGCCTCGCGTATCTGGTGGGATCAGTAGTCCTATTTTAATCTTGAATATTATAGGGAGAGGCTGAGTCAATATGGACTCAGCCTCTGTCTCTTTCGTTTTACCTAGTAATATATACCTATACCTAACCTGAAATAAAATGGTTGCGCTGCATCACAGATTTTTTTTTAGGAACTTTGTATGTTTAATAACTTATATATGTGCCTGTTGTTCCGTACAAGCGCAGGATAGCAAGCTCTTTAAAGTAATGCCTTCCTCTCAAACCGGTATAAATTTTAAGAACATTATAACGGAGGATGCTCGCAATAATGCTCTTACATACGAAAATTTATATAACGGTGGAGGTGTAGCGGTTGGTGATATTAATAATGATGGCTTGGAAGATTTATACTTCATCTCTAACATGAAGTACAATAAGCTGTATCTGAATCTGGGTAATTTTAAATTTAAAGATATATCCAATTCAGCGGGTGTTAAGGGGCGGGAAGGTTGGAAATCTGGTGTTTCAATGGTTGATATCAATGGCGATAACCTGTTGGATATATATGTTTGCTATTCGGGTAAAACGGACCCCGAGAAAAGAAGGAATCAGCTTTTTATAAACAAAGGCAATCTTACTTTTGAAGATAAGTCAAAGGAATTTGGATTAGACGATCCTTCATACTCTACACAAGCTGCTTTTTTTGATTATGACCATGATGGTGATCTTGATGTGTTCTTGCTGGCGACTAATGTAAAGGTTATTCGAGAGTTGGAGTATGAGGAGGCACGTAAGGCGAAGCATCCGTATGCAGGAGATAAACTATTTCGGAACGATAACGATCATTTTGTAGAAGTCACAAGTGAGGCCGGTATACTTTCCAATGCGCTGGGTTTTGGTCTGGGAGTAGCAGTTTGCGATGTCAATAAAGATGGTTGGCAGGATATATATGTATCGAATGATTATATTGAACCTGATTACCTCTATATCAATAATGGTGATGGAACTTTTACAGATCGGCTGAAGGAATCTCTCCAGCATATATCTTATTTCTCAATGGGATCAGATATTCACGACATCAATAATGATACATGGCCTGATATATTTACTACCGATATGCTTCCGGAAGACAATCGGAGACAAAAACTTTTATACGGACCCGAAAATTATGAACAATATGCATTAATGGTGATGAAAGGATTCCATCATCAGAATATGCGTAATATGTTGCACCTGAATAACGCTGACGGAACGTTTAGTGAGATCGGTCAGCTTTCCGGTATATCTAACACCGACTGGAGTTGGGCACCGCTTTTTGCTGATTATGATAATGACGGATGGAAGGATCTGTTTGTAACAAACGGTTACTTTCGAGATTATACGAACCGTGATTTCTTAAAGTATAAAGGTGATTATTATTTTCAAAAAGCTGTTGCCGGTGAAAAGCCCGATACGTTGGAACTGGTTAGTTCCATGTCATCCACACCACTTCATAACTATATCTATAGAAATGACCATGGAGTTACATTTACCGATAAAAGTATAGCTTGGGGTTTTGAAAAGAAAGGTTTTTCGAATGGTGCCGCTTATGCTGATCTGGACAACGATGGTGACCTCGATCTGGTTGTTAACAATCAAAATGATGAAGCTTCTGTTTATAAAAACTTCACTCGGGAGCAGTATGCAGATGTAAACTATATAAGTATAAAGCTGCAGGGTGTTGGTAAAAATACGGCAGCTTTTGGAAGTAAAGTATATACGTACAGTGGTGGACAGGTTCAGTATACCGAGGTAATGCCGGTAAGGGGATATCAGTCATCGGTCAGTCCTATATTACACATTGGTCTTGGTGGAGTTACTGCTGTTGATTCAATTCGGATTCAGTGGCTGGATGGTTCAGTTACAGTCTTATCTGATATAAAGTCCAATCAACGACTGGAAATAAATCAGGCTGCATCGGTACTTCCAAAGTATAGAGCCACGTTCAGTAATGAGACAGTATTTGTAAAAACGACATCTCCTTTGTTGTACAAGCATGTAGAATATGGATTGAACGATTTTAAGCGGCAACCATTACTAACCACAATGCCATCTGTATGCGGTCCAATCATGGCAGTAGCTGATGTGAATGGTGATGCACGTATAGATGTATACGTTGGTGGTACAAAGGAAAATCCTGGGAAACAATTTATTCAAACTCCTGATGGCGTATTTACAGAATCTGCAGACTGGAATTTTAAAGAGGATTTTTATTGTACGGACGCAGACGCTATATACTTTGATGCTGATCTTGATGGTGACCAGGATTTATATATAGCCAGCGGTGGCTATCTTGATTATAGCGCAATCGACAGAGTTTTACAGGATCGACTATATATTAATAATGGTAAAGGACATTTTATGCGCACGAATGATGCTTTACCTGCAATACGTACATCGAAGTCATGCGTACGATCTGCCGATATAGATAAGGATGGAGATATAGATTTATTTATTGGTGGCCGCATTATACCAGGTTCATATCCTATTTCTCCCGGTAGTTACGTGTTACTAAATGACGGTCATGGAAAATTCACGGATGCAACATCAACCTTGCTTGAACCGATGAAACAAGGAGGTATGGTAACTGATGCTGCCTGGGTAGACTTAAATGACGATTCATTCCTGGATCTGGTGGTTGTTGGTGAATTTGTGCCCGTCCGCGTCTTTATTAACCAGCAGGGGAAACAATTGATAGAATATACCACTTCGTTCTTTGATAGAACTGAAGAGGGATTGTGGAATAAGCTTTGTGTTGCCGATGTGAATAAAGATGGTCGTCAGGATTTAATAGTCGGAAACTTTGGACAGAATTCGCAATTAAAGGCCTCCGCCGAAGAACCTGTTTCTATGGTATATGCCGATTTTGATAAGAATGGATCGGTGGACCCGATACTGTCATACTATATCCAGCACACATCCTATCCATTTGCGAGCCGCGATGAGCTGCTGGATCAGATATACCCGATGCGGAAGCGGTTTACAACTTATTCAACATATGCAGATGCTAAACTTACCGATATATTTAGTGCAGATGAGTTGAAAGGTGCTCAGGCTCTCAAGGTTACCGAGCTGCGAACGGTTTTATTTTTGAATAAAGGTAACAAATTTGAAAAGCACGTGTTACCGGTGGAAGCCCAGTATGCGCCTGTTTTTGGTATTGAAGTGTTTGATTATAATAACGATGGCAATGTTGATATACTCATGGGGGGAAATCAAAGCGCCATTCGCGTTCGTCTGGGTATAATGGATGCCAGCTACGGCCAGCTATTTGCGGGCGATGGAAACGGAACTTTCAAATATATACCACAGATTATATCAGGACTCTCCACTACAGGCGATATAAAATCACTTAAAATCATTAAAATCCTCAATGATCATTACCTGCTGGTGGGCGTTAATAATATAGGTATAGTGGCGTATAAGCATAATAAGAAATGATACGGAACCTAATTGCTCTATTATTTATCTGTTTTGCCGTAACGTCTATGGCGAAGCATCCGGATAATTCGGTTGAAGAATTTACACAGTATACTTTTTATCTATCGGAGGTGATGCTGCATGATGTTGTTAATCCTCCCGCTGCAAGTCGGTTTTACGCCTACGCGATGCTTGGTGCTTATGAGGTGCTTTATGCCGGAGACACGAGTCAGGTTGATATAGCGCAGCTTTTTAAAGTTTATCCTCAATTTGAGATACCTCCTTTGCCGTTAAATTACTCAAAAAGCTTTTGTGCGATATATGCTATGCTGGACGTGGGCAAACAGCTGATCCCATCTGGTGCCAGCCTTGTCGACAAACAGGCATTGCTAATAAATCTCTATAGAAAAAAGTATAAACTATCAACAGTCGATATTGCTGCGAATAAAACATTTGCCGCAGCCGTTGCTGCGCAGGTAATTAATTATAGTAAAACAGATGGCTATATAAAGTTAAGTTCGCTTCAGCGATATAATCCTCGAAAAGGGGAGGGATACTGGTACCCTACACCTCCTGAGTATATGGCTGCAGTTGAACCACAGTGGAAAACAATTCGTCCGTTCTTTCTTGATTCTGCTGCGCAGTTCAGCCCTGCACCTCCGGTTGTTTTTAATAAGGATAAAAATTCAGTCTTTTATAGACTTATGCAGGAGGTATATAGCACTGGTGCTGGTTTAACAGCAGAGCAAAGAGCTATTGCCGCTTTTTGGGATTGTAATCCTTTTGCTGTTGCATACTCGGGGCACATGGCGATTGGTATAAAGAAGATATCTCCGGGCGGACACTGGATAGGTATCACGGGTATTGCTTGTAAACAAGCTAGCGTAACTTTGGAGAAAGCTATATTTGCGCATACCATGGTATCATTAACGCTTTACGATGCATTTATAAGTTGCTGGAACGAAAAATATAGCAGCGATCGTCTGCGCCCCGAGACAGCCATTAATAAATATATAGACCCATCCTGGCATCCGTTACTTCAAACCCCTCCTTTTCCTGAATATACAAGTGGCCACAGTGTTATTTCAACCGCAAGTGCTGTTATACTAACCTATATTTTTGGCGAGAACTTCAAGTATACAGATACATCGGAAGAATATTTTGGCTTGCATGCTCGCTCATTCAATTCTTTTAATGAGGCTGCCAATGAAGCAGCTATTTCGAGGCTTTATGGTGGTATACATTTTAGGGATGCGATAGAAGCAGGACAAGTCCAAGGAAGGGCTGTTGGAGTTTTTGTATTGTCAAAATTATCCAGATGAGGTGCTTCCATCGCTTTAAGGTGAAAGTAGGACTCTGAATAGTTCGTAGAGCCAGATAGAAGCTCTTGCCAGCAAAAAATATCGATAGTATATCCGTAAAAATACGGACATAATATTCGGTATATATGTTACCTATTTTCTGTAATTACAGGTTTGGTATCCAAATATATCCATCGTAATTTTGATCTATAGAAGCAAACTACTCTTTATCGATTTTGTAGATACAATATTGATAAAATGGTTGTGCTCATTTAACTCTAACCTGTTTCTCTATGGTGCAACATTTTCTCGCCTGTTATAGGAATATCGAGCCTATTGCTAAGCTGCAAATTTTACTTTACGAAAACATAAAGAAACCGCAGGTCTTGAAACAGAGACATATTCAAACTATGAAATACCTAACCTTAATCGTTGTCCTTGGAATGGGAGTGCAGTCATTTGGCCAAGGTGGTGGTCAGACTAACCTCCCAACTGTAAGTTTCTTATCACCACAAACTGCAAACTTTGTACGATATGGCAATGTGCCGGCAAGTCATTTTACAGGTGGAATAGACTTGAAAATTCCGATATATACATATACTGACAAAGATTTCGAATTTCCCATTTTCCTTGGCTATAATTCTTCAGGATTCAGTCCGGGTCAGCAGGACGGGCTTGTGGGGCTCAATTGGTTTCTGAATGCAGGCGGGATAATTACGAGAAAAGTCAATGGATTTGTCGATGAAAGAGTAGGTAACACAACCAGTGGTAGTGACATGTCTCTACATGGATTGTATTATGGTGTAAAAAACAGCCTCGCCGTGAAATCAAAATCGAAAACTGATCTGTTTAACTTGAACGGAGAGATTGATGCTACATTCGGCTATTGGCATGTTGGAGGGGTAGAAGTTACTCCCGATGAATTCATGTTTAATATGCCTGGATTTTCCGGCCGCTTTTTCATTGAGAATAATGGTACAGTAAGGACATCTGGTAATAGACCTTTTAAGGTGGATCTCAGCGGCTTTACCATTCAACCTACTGAGGGTTTCATGCCTGGACTGACATCTACTTTTACGATTACAACTGATGACGGTTACAGTTACTATTTCGGAGGAGGTAAACAGATGCTTGAAATTTCATATCCATACAACGCAGGTGCTGTACAGCAAACGCCAGTTATATCAGGATGGTACCTTACAAAAATTGAGGCTCCTAGCGGAAGAACAGCTTTGTTTGAATATGAACAATTTGAAGAGCCCGGCGAAATTGGAAATGATAAGCATTATGTTATGAATGTATACAAGACTGAGTTTGCAGACGCTTCTACATTCCACAGAACCATTACAGGATTTGGGTACTACTTGTACGAGTCTGGCGGAGTAAGCTCAGGAAATATTTTGCAGATTAAGCATTTTACGAAGACAGCGTATCTCAAAAAAATAACTATAGACAAAACTACGATTGAATTCACCAACGGAGAAAAGGCAAATCAGTATTATGCTTACGCTAATACTAAAAAAAACTGGCAACTCAATGCAATTGATGTAAAGTATGATAATGCTATTGTAAAGCATTTTGAACTTAGCTATAAGTATTATGGAGGCACTTATCCAAGGCTGTTTTTAACTTCTTTTCGTGAGCCTGCGAGTGGATCCACTTTCGAATTCGATTATCACAAAAAGGATAACCTGCCCAATCCGCTCACACATGCAGTTGATCATTGGGGATTTTGGAATGGTGGCGATGAAAATGGTAAGTTAATACCAGCAAGCCACTATTACGACAATGGGGATGTTGAGTATGTGTCGCAGGAAAGAGATCCAAATCCTGCCAAGTGCGATGTTGCATTGTTATCAAAAGTAACGTACCCAACGGGAGGCTATACGCTATTCACGTATCAGCCTCATACCTATAGCCGACGATTGGAACGAAGGAGTGCTGGCAACTTCTTAACACAATTATACCCGGTAAATGGTCAGTGTGGTGGGGCAAGGATTGCCACCATTCAAGATTACAACGGAGTTAATCTCGTAAGCACAAGAACATTCTTCTATACGAAGGATTACGTAACCGGTGGAACACAATCGAGCGGTATCCTGCTGAGTTGGCCACGTTATCTTTTCTTCTGGAAATATGATGATGGAACAAATGTCCAGGAAATCCTGAGAAAGAGTAGTGTGAGTTTTAATACAAACTATTACCCAGGAGAAAATATAATCCAGTATGGTGAAGTGACCGAAGTGGTAAGTCCATCTAATGGATTTACAAACTATAAATTCACTAACTATGAAACGCACCCGGATTTTAACGATTACAATACTGCCGTTGTAACCCCTCAAACACAGCAATACATCACCAACTTACAGTTGTATAACAATTTCGTAGGACTTCGTTTTAACGACCGTTCTTTTGAGAGAGGATTACCAACGGAGATTGCAATTTATGCCCAAAGATCAAATGGAACGGTGTATCCGGTAAAGAAAACAGTTACGACTTATACCTCGAAGGATGAGAATTCGGAAAACTATCTGGTCAGTATACATTTGACAGGAGGTCTTGCTCAATCTTCAAAGTTGTATTATTACCCGACACTGCCCAGCACAGAGACACAAACATCCTATTCTGACGATGGAACGTATTCAGCCAGCACGGTTACTTCCTCAACATACAATGTCACCAACTACCTTTCGACAAAAACATCTACAGCGAGTGATGGTGCAGAAGTCAAGCAGAAGTTCAAATATCCCTCAGATTTGATAACTGATTCTGATGATGCGTTGTTTTTCACAGGCACACCGCCAGTTACACCCACAGCATTATATCTTTCTCTTCCTGCAGAAATCAAGGCAATGGTAGACCGAAGGAAGAACAATATGCTCAGAGAGCCAATTGAAACAATTCAATACCGGAATAATAAAGCTATCGCTTCAGTCTATATTGAGAATAAGGATTTTGCGGGTGTTAACATCTCTAAGAAAATCTATCCATCAAAGGTATGGGAGTTAAAAACTGATCAGCCTGTAAGTTCATTTCAGGAAACGACTATTAATAAAGGTTCATCATGGACTCTCACTAAGAGTGCGTTCTATGGAACGGAACATTCGGTCTCATTTGATCAATATGATGATGAGGGTAACCTGCTACAGAAAACAGATAAGAACCTCATCAAAAAATCATATATATGGGGCTATGATAAAATGTATCCGACAACAGAGGTCACCGGAGTTAAATACGATCAGTTTTTTTACACTGGTTTTGAAGACAATGAAGGGACAGTGGGAGTATCAAAAGCTGGCGAAAAAAGTCGACCCGGAGGATACACAAAATCAATTTCCGGCCTTTTGCCGGGAACATATCTGTTGAGTTATTGGAAGAAAGAGCCCGATGATTCGTGGACGCAAATTAAAGACGAAGTCGTAGTATCTACGAATCCTTATCCCCTGATAATTCAATCTAGTATTCAACTTGATGAGTTAAGACTCTATCCCAAGTCGGCAGCAGTACAAATGAGTACCTATACCTATAAGCCATTGATAGGAATGACATCCTTTATGGATGCTACAGGTCTGTTGTTGAAGTATGAGTATGACAGCTCCGGCCGCCTGAAATTCATCAAAGACTTTCAAGGCAATATTTTGAAAATGTATGAATATAACTATCAAGTGAAATAGATCGGAGAAGGAAAACAATATGAAGTCAGCTATATATCTCATTCTCTTTTTTGTCTTTGTATGGGGCAATGTTCAAGTGCATGCCCAGTGCAACGTAACCGTCAACGTAACTAATTACACCGGCTGCGCAGGGTCAAGAACATTGGCTGCAACAACCAATGCAGCTGGTGTCACGGGACACCGTTGGTATACGGCCCAGACCGGCGGCAGTTTGGTCTCCGGCGTGTCGCAGCAAAGCCCAGCGAGCCCTGTATGGATATCCTCGCTCACGGCCAATTTTACTACCAATACTTCCTACTGGGTTGCACCTGTTTGCGGCTCAACAGAGGGACCGCGTACGAAGGTAAGCTTTACTCTTAGCTCCGGCATCTCCATCACTCCATCGGGTGACCCCATAGCCTTTTGCCAGGGCGGCACCCTTACTGCTTCCGGGGGCAGTAACTACCAATGGTCTTTGGGCACATCCCCGACAGACCCAAGCCCGACAATCCTTAGCACGGCCACCACGATTACCCCATCCGCCTCCGGTTATTATATTTTGAAGGGCACCAATAGCTGTGGTGCACAGCAGACTGTTTACAGGGAGATCTTCTTCCTTCCGCTCGTGGCTGCCTTCCTATCTCCATCTGGCTCTGGCACGGTGCGGATAAAATACAATGGGCTATTGTCGGCCTCGCCAGTATCGCCCAGTTATTATTATAATTGGAAGAAGGACGGCACCCAAATGCCGACTACCTCATCTACCTATACCATAACCGAAGGAGGTGTTTACACAGTCTCAATCTCAAACTCAGGGTGCGCTGCCGGCCCGACTTCCACACCAGTAACGATTGCCATCAACCAACTGCCCTCGGCTGGTATCTCGCCATCGGTCATCGATGTAACATGGCCCAACAATTCGGTAACAATATCGGGTACGTCCTCTGATCCTGATGGTAGTGTGGCCTCTACGGTGTGGACGCAATTGTCGGGCCCGAATACAGCGACCTTGTCCGGTACCAATACCATGATCCTTAATGTCAGCAATTTAGTGCTGGGGACTTACACGTTCCGACTCACTGTTACCGATGATACTGGCGAGAGCGTCATGGCTACGGTGACTGTAAACGTAGCCTATCCGCCAAACAACTACAATTGGATAAAAGAGACTGTGACGCAGGTGCCAAACCTTACCATTGATGCACAAGTAGCGTCATCAACCGTGGCACAAAAACAAAAGATAGAAACGTGGCAATATTTTGATGGCCTTGGCCGCCCAATACAGACAGTGAGTACTCAAGCTTCACCCTTGCTGATGGACGCAGTGGTTCCTATGGCCTATGATGCTCTTGGAAGAGAAGCGATTAAATACCTTCCTTATGTGTCCGGCAATACAGGTTGGTATAAAGACAACTTCTTGCCAGCAAGCCATGCCAATTACGCCACAACATCAAATGCACAATACCAGTTTTATCAAAACACAGCTAAAGTTACCATCGATGCAAAGCCTTATGCGGAAAACCGTTTTGAACCCTCACCACTTAACCGTGTACTAGAACAAGGTGCCCCGGGTGCAGCCTGGCAGCCTGATGCTACGAATAGTTACACCTCAACAGACCGCACCATAAAAAATGCTCGTGAGTTTAATCTCGCCAATGAAGTTTTACTTTGGACTTACACTTATCCTACTGCAACATATCAATTAGGCTTGGTTAATGCAGGCACGGTCAGCTCCCCTGTATATTATGCAGTAAACCAATTGTATAAAAACAAAACCAAAGATGAAGAACATCACGAAGTAATTGAGTATGTTGATAAGGGAGGGCGTACGGTGTTGAAAAGAGTGCAGGTATCAACAACAATCAATGCCTCCACTACAGATGCAAACAAAGATACCAACTGGGCTAGCACCTACTACATCTACGATGATTTTGGTAATCTGGTTTGTGTCATACCCCCTGAAGCAACCAAACTTCTTTCAACACAATACTATCATGCCAGTGCTACCGATGCAACGAAAGATTCCTTTTTAAACCGCTGGGCTTTCCGTTATGGCTATGATGCCCGCAAACGCATGGTGTCCAAACAAGTTCCGGGCACGGGTACCGGTTCTGGAGTAACAGGTACCGTATACATGGTATATGACAACCTCGATCGCCTGGTGCTAACACAGGATGGAAATCAGAGAGCCAATATGCAATGGACTTTTATAAAGTACGATGAATTGAACAGGCCGATTGCTACCGGTATAAAAGATACTACGGCTATATTGAGCCAGGCTGAGATGCAGGATGGTATAGCGAAGCACTATGCTAAATCCTGGACACGTTATGGAGAAACCTATGTAGGTAATGTCGCTGGAAATATATCAGGTTATTCAAATAAATCGTATCCAACCGTAACGGTCGGAACCACTACTCTTTTTTCGAGCTACCGAACAATAACGTATTACGATAACTATGCATTCAAAAATTATGTAGGAACAGACTATGACTATTTGAATGAGAATCTATCTGAGCCTGTTAACGATTACACCTATACACAGCCAACAACATCACTTAGCAGTGTGCTTGGGCAAGTTACTGGTACCCGGGTGCGCGTTTTGGACGATCATATTGCCAGCAGTGTGGTAACGTGGCTTAATTCGGTTAACTATTACGATGATAAGTATAGAGTGATCCAGGTGTTAGCCGATAATTATCGCGGAGGCAGAGATCGCGTGAGCAACGTATATGATTTCACCGGTAAGGTTCTCAAAACGAAAACGACTCACTATGGTATATCCTGGAAGGATGTTGTAGCGGCAAGACGTATGGGTAATCGTATAGACAAAACAGGCGTTGACGGCTGGGGTAATTCTGGAGCCGCTTCAGTGGAGATGCTACCAACTAACAAGGATGGCTGGTTTGAATTCAGTACATCTGTTAATAATAAAGCGTTAGTTATCGGACTATCAGAAACAAATGTTGATGCCAACTGGACTACAATCAAGTATGCACTTTATCTCACAAGCCTTGGAAAACTGGAAGTGCGGGAAAGCGGAGGCTCGACAAACTTGTTAACTTCTTCTCCGTCATATTCAGCAGGTGATATTTTCAGAATAGAGCGAAAGCAAGGCCGGATATATTTCTATCAGAATGGAATATACCTTACAGATCGCGCAGCTACTTCAAACGCTCTGCTGATAGATTTTGCGATGTATGGCAACCGTGCTGTGATTGGCAATTTGCGATCGTCCTTCGGTTCTTTTGATCCATACCAGATCACCCGAAGATATACTTATGATCATGCAGGCCGATTGACACACACCTGGCATAAGATCGGTACTCAGCCGGAAATATTGCTGAGCAAAAACGAATACAATGAGCTTGGTCAGTTAATAGATAAAAAGCTTCACAGCACAAATGCAAACGCTACGGATGCGAAGCAATCAGTAGACTATCGCTATAATATCCGAGGCTGGCTTACTTCATTGAATAATGCCGAGTTAAGCAATGATGGTGTGACCAATGATGAAGCGGGGGATTACTTTGGAATGAACCTGGCTTATAATGAAGATTTTGGTACTAACCCTGTGAACTCGGGATCCAGTCTTAACGATGTTCTGGTATCTTCCTATCCATTTACAGGCAATGCAAACGATGCGACAGCAAACGGCTTAAACGGTGTTGTTCATGGAGCGCAATTAACAACCGATTCGCAAGGAAACAGTGCGAGCGCCTATACCTTCACAGCCAGCGATTATATAGAGATTCCCAATTCGCAGACAACGCATTCATTTATACCGAATACAGGAAAATTCACGATAGCAGCCTTTATAAAAATTACAGATCTGGATGCCCGAAGTGTATTTGTTTCCAATACAGCTACTTCCAACACGAAAGGTTTTGCATTTATGTATGAGACATACGGGGCTGGCTATGGTGATCACCAGCTTCGGTTTATTATTATGACTGGTGCAGGTGCTTCTTCCTACTTCACAGCCCTGGGAGGTGTAAGAACGATCAATGATACCAATTGGCATCATGTAGCGGTAGTAGGAGATGGGCTCTACGTTCGATTCTATGTGGACGGAGTGCTGGACGGAGCTCCTGTGGCCATCACAGCTTTTTCATCAGGAGCAATGAGTAGTACAACATTAATTGGAAAAACCCGATCAGGTGGTTTGTACCTGGGAATGGCAGGCTCTATAGATGAAGTAAATATTCTGAATCGCCCTTCCAGTCAATCGGAGATACAAGCCCTTGCCAATCGAGGTGATTTTGATTCCGCTGAAGATGGCAACCAGTATAATGGCAACATCTCTGCAATGAAGTGGAGTGTGAATCAGGGAGTAGGTGACGTGAAGGAGATGGCATATAATTTCAAGTATGATCCAATGAACAGATTGATATCAGCAAAGAATTTGGAGTCTTCTATACTCGGAACCTGGAGTGCAGGCCAATATCACGAAGGTGATTTATCATACGATCTGAACGGAAACATTAAAACGCTTTCACGCTTTGGCCAGGCTGCTACCGCTATGGATAATCTTTCCTATACGTATGCAACTGGTAATCAATTAACCAAAGTAGCTGATACAGGTGATAAGTATAGAGGATTTGTGGATGGTGTGAATACAGACAACGACTATGCGTACGATGCGAACGGAAATATGACCATTGACAAGAACAAAGGCATAACGACAGCGATCACCTACAATATGCTTAATCTACCCAACACGGTAACACGTGGATTGAATAATGTAAACTATATTTATGATGCAACGGGTCGTAAACTTGCCCAAGCTACTTATTTTCTCAACTCTACGACACAAACAGATTATGCAGGTGAATTTCAGTATGTAAATGATGCTTTACAGTTCATACAGCATGAAGAAGGAAGAGTAGTTTTGGCCACTGAGAAACTGATCTATACAAATGACGGAGCAGATTTAACCAGCGTGACTGCTTATAATGGAACTACTATTTCATCTGTAAAATTATCGGGCAATCAGGATTATATAAAGGTGCTGAGTAATGGTACTACATTACGAGGCGCCATGTTTGGTGGCGTGTTGCCCGCGCAACCAGGTGAACGGTATAGAATCAAAATAAAGGGATACCGTGTGGGGACTGGCGGAGTAAATATTCTCGCCAAAACGAACATGGGAGATATTCTCTGGGGCTCAGTCTGGAATGGTTCGCAAATGCCGGCATCCTCTATAACAGAATCGTGGATTGAGGAGACAGTTATTATTCCAATCGGAGGTACACAATTGGAAGTAGGTT
>DJFR01000190.1 GCA_002432545.1 Flammeovirgaceae bacterium UBA5867
ATGGTGGTATTAACGCAACGCCTATTGCATACGAGGTTTATACCAGCAAACTGTTTGCGGATTTAGGATATAGCAAAGAAATTACACCATACTACTCGACTGCGATTAACGTAACCTTTAACCGTACAGCCTTTGATATAGCGCGCACTGATTTTAAGAACAAACCAGTTATTACGATAAGTAATGATATTCTGGCCGAGTGGTCTAACAATGTAAAGCTCTATAAAAATTTAAATGCTATTGTTGGTGTTGTAATGAACAATCAACGCGGGAATGCGTTAGACAAAACAAAAAATGCGGACGGTACAGCATTTGGTAATAATAAGGAATTTGTGAATCCGGCTGGTTATTACTTTGTGCCCGACTGGAATGAAACCTGGTATAGTGGTTATGCGCAACTCGCATATTCTCCTTTTAAATTTCTGAAAGTTGTTGCCGGAGCGCAAGCCAACAAAGTTACCGGGGTTGATTTGAAATATAGTCCACGTCTTGCGGCAATCCTGCAAACAAAATCCGGCTTTGGCGGTAAATTACTTTATGGCAGTGCTTTCCGATCGGCAACGCCCGGTGGCGAAAAAGCAATTGATGTAGCGGGTGTAATTCGCGGCAATCCCAATCTAATGCCAGAAGTCGTTAACACATCTGAAGTTCAATTCTTTTTGGTGAAAAAGAGGTTCGAGGCGTCTGTCAATTATTTCTATAGCGATCAGTCCAATAAAATTGTACGGACATCGGCTTCCGATCCATCCAATGAAATCCCGAACACACCGCAGTTTGTAAATAGAGGAAGTCAGACTTCACAGGGTATAGAAGCAGAAACTAAATTCTATATTTCCTCGCGATGGAGTGGCTTGTCGTCTTTCGCATCGCAGACCAGTAAAAATGATTTGGGATATAAAGACTATTCAGGCACGCCACTATATATGGCCAAACTCGGTATCGATTATAAAAATATTCGTGGCTTGCAGGTTGGTGTTTTTAATTCGTATTACAGCAAGGGAGGAAATATACGGGCTAAATTTTCTTCCGATAATATACCCGCTGATTTTTCAGGTACACCTGTTGATGCCAACGCTAAAATTAAAACCGTAAATTATCTCACTGCAAATGTAAGATTGTCGCTTCGGGAATTCCTGGAGAAATCGGATATGCCTGATATAACTTTATTCTGTTACGGTGTTAATCTTTTAAATCAGAAAGTCTATTACGCTGAGATTTCACGCAGAAATATAAATACGTATCCTGGAAGAGCCGGATTTAACATTCATACGGGCGTTACAATAAAAATGTAGCGTAGCGAGAACTATATATAGTACAATGGAAAGCAGTGCCGGTTAAATTGCCAGCACTGCTTTTTTTATTTACTGTATCCTAACCGGGCTTATAAGATTGCATTGGTTAAATCTATACCCTACAGAAAACCGGGAAATAGTATCATCGCTTTGCATTTATGCTTTGCTGAAGTGCTTGCTATTTATAAGTATTGGCGCTTGGGGTCTTATATAATGTTAGGCATGCATCTCGTAGCAACAATAAAAAATCCCCGGTCTGTTTTTGTCAAGACCGGGGATTACTTTACAAATAATGCTGAATGCTAATTTCCCAGATTTTTATTCAGCAGTTGATCGTATATAGGAATAGGTGCCCAGTAAAAAGCATGTGTACCATCGTCAGGTTTGCCGATCAGGGTTTGTTCTGACACATTGCGATAAGAGTTAGCTTTTGCAACAGTTTCGGTTCTTTGCAAGTCGAACCAGCGTGCGGCAGGTTCACAGCCGGCAAACTCCCAGCCGCGCTCTGCAACTACAGAATCGCGGAAAGCTGTTTGTGATAAACCTTCGGTGAGATCTTTAAGACCAGCGCGTTTACGCACCTGGTTAATGGCATCGTATGCCGAAGCATCAACACCATCGGCCATAGCTTTTGCTTCCGCATATGTAAGCAATACTTCTGCGTAACGTATTATATGTACCGTATGATTGCCAATCCAGTTTGAGGTCTTATGTGTAAGCGGATCGAACGCTGCATCATCCGTATATTTGTGGAAGCAAGGATGCTTGTCCGTTGTCTTCGTATAATCTACTACCAATGAATCCGGCTCGTTGCCCGGGTAGTAGTCTCTTTGATAGGTTGCCTCTTTTCTGGGGCCAGCCGGAAACTTGTTGTAAAAATCAAGTTCACCAAATCCATCTCCCCAGGCGCCTTCATCTACCGAACCATACGCGTTCGGACAGATCATATTATAATTGGAGAAGGTAAATTCTGAAATGTTCGTGTTGAAGAAACAACCAAACACCGTTTCGCTGCTATAGTTGCTTTCTCTTTTCCAAAGTACATTTATATCTACCAGCGCATATCCATATTTAGCCTTGCTGTCAATTACCTCTTTTGCTTTTGCTGCAGCGAGAGCGTATTTGTCAGTCTGCTTCAATGGCCATCCCGCCATGGTAAGATATACATTTGCCAGTAGCGCTTTTGCAGAACCCGATGTCGGAGCAATGTTTATACTGTTCTGAAACCTTTTGCTATCACCTTTCCAGGTATCCGGCAACATCTGTTCTGCATTTTGAAGATCGCTTACAATCAGTGCATATATATCTTCAACGTTGGCTTTCTTCGCCTGGTAATCTATAGTATAATCTGTACTCAGCGGTATCTCGCCCCAGACCCGTGTCAGAAAGAAATAACTTAATGCACGCAGGAAGTAGGCTTGTCCGGCAGCATTGTTCAGTTGCGTGGCGGTAGCGTTGTTTGAAGCATTGCGATAGTTAAGCACCAAAGCATTGCACGATTTTATAGTGCTATAGAAATTGATCCACCATATCGGCATACGGTCATTGGAAGAACCGGCCTGAAAAGTATCAAAATCCGAGAACGGTGTTTTGTTACCATTTCTCGATGCCGTCATATCATCTGCTCCGAATGTGGTTGAAAAACCTGCTGTTTGATTGAACGCCAGGTTAACAAGTCCATATAGTCCGGTTGTAGCCATATCCAGCTCGCTGGCTGAGCTGTAGAATGTATTCGTTAATAAACTGCCTTTGGGTTCTTCTTCCAATAAGCTTGAGCATGAAGATAACAGCGCGAGGATTCCTGTTACCAGTAAATATTTTTTCATGAGTATATTTTACTTGAAATGATATATAGTTTTAGAAAGTAGCATTAAGCGCCAGTGTGAAAGAACGTGCAGAAGGATAAGCTCCGATATCTTGTCCGCCATACGCATCACTCGTTCCGGTTGTAGTTAAGCCGGTACTGGTTACTTCCGGATCATACCCTTTGTATTTTGTAATGGTGAATAAGTTTTGTGCGCTTGCCGTTAACTTGATATTAGCGAAGCGAAGCATCTCTTTGGGGAATGAGTATGACAGGCTCACGTTTTTAAATCGTACATAGCTTCCGTCTTGCAGAAATTGTGTTGACTCAATATAGTTTCGGTTCGTAGTGCTTGCCGGATCTGCAAATTGTGCACCTGTATTTTCAGGAGTCCAGTAATTGGCAGCCGCTGCCAGTGTAGGATATTTAACCCGGCTGTTCGGAGATGCTATAGAAGCGTAGACAGCATTAAATACTTTATTACCCTGCACGCCCTGGATAAATATATTCAGCTCGAAGTTTTTATACGTCACGTTGTTGTTAAACCCGAAAGACCACGTAGGTATAGAGCTGCCAACAACTTTTCTGTCGCCATAGCCGATTGATCCGTCATGATCAACGTCTTCATATTTATTGTCTCCCGCTTTCGAGCCAAAGCCTTGTTCACCTTGCTGATACAAACCTTGCCATGGAATGAGATAGAATGATCCTAATGATTCGCCAACCTTAACTGCCTGGATATTGGTGTTGATGAGGCCATCGCCAATATAGTCCAGGTTAACAACCGATTCGCCACCCAGACTAACTACTTTATTCTTGTAAGAGGTTGCATTAAATCCGGTTGTCCAGGAGAATGTCTCATTGCTTATCGCATTAACATTTGCCGAGAATTCAAACCCTTTATTTTGTACCTTCCCTATATTTACATATTTACTTCCTCCTCCATTATACTGTGGTATAGATTGGCTAAGCAACAGATCTTTAGTATTCTTTATATAGTAATCGGCCGTTACATTTAATACACCACTCAGAAGACTTGTCTCCAAACCTATATTGGTTTGGCTTGTAACTTCCCATTTCAAATCCGGACTGGTTGGATTACCAACTGCATATCCCGGAGCCAATGATCCGGTTCCATAGGAATATTTATTTTCCTTCAGCAATCCTAAAGTGCTATAGGGATTGATCGCCTGGTTACCGGTTTGCCCGTAACTGGCACGGAGTTTAAGATTTGAAAATATATTCAGATTCTTGATAAACTGTTCTTCAGAAAGGCGCCATCCTACAGCAATGGAAGGGAAGTATCCCCATTTATTACCCTTTTGAAATTTAGACGATCCATCGGCACGATAGGTAGCCGAGAGTAAATATTTGTCATGGAGCGAATACGCGATACGGCCGATATAGGATAATAAACCCCATGCGCTATAGTCAGAACCAATACCTTGTGTTCCGTTCAATGATAAATTATAGTAGCCGTTGGCTTCAGAGGTTAATGCACCACCGCTCGCAGTGAATGATGTATACCGGTTGGATGTTTCTTCAACAACACCCGTAACAGTCAGATCGTGAATGTCGGCAAATGTTTTATGCAGGGTAAGGATGTTACTGTTTTGAAGTGTATAGCTGTTGCTTGAACCCTGTCCTGAGCTTGGGTTGGTAGCATTGATCCATTGATTATTAAGGTAGCCGTTGTTTGAAAGATTTATATTGGCACCAAACACGAGATCATACGTCAGCCACTCGGTAATGTTATACTTCAATGTACCATTGATCAATATAGAGTTTGAGGTAACATCGTTCAGCCGTTCTTTGGCGATCATATATGGATTTTCTGCGAGCGGTGAACCAATAGAACTATACCGGTTGTAAGCACCATTTTCATAGATCTTTTCAGTAGGAGCCCATGATACTGCTCCGGGAATAATAGCAGCGGAACCATTGTCAAGTACATCAACATGGTTGTGTAGTTTTTGATGTGTAGCGAAGATGCCCAGCTCCAGACTAAATTTGTCGCTGAACTCGGTATCTATATTTGTCCGGATAGCATATTTTTTTTGCCCGGTGTTAATGATGATACCGGGTTGATCTACGAGATAGGCAGACAGATAATATTTTGTCTTTTCCGTTCCTCCTGAAGCCGACAACTGGTGACTCTGTGTAACGCTGGTGCGAAAAATTTGATCTTGCCAGTTGGTATCCGTACCTGCCAGTGCATCCGGATTAGCAAATACAGCGCTACCCGCTATGTGATTAGCAAGTCTAGCATACGCCACTGCGTCAAGCTGGTCGTATTTTTTCATCACCGAGTTAAAGGACACAAAGCTGTTGTACTGTACTTTAGTCTCGCCAGCTTTTCCTTTTTTCGTAGTGATCAGTATAACACCGTTAGATCCGCGTGAGCCATATATAGATGTTGCCGATGCATCTTTCAACACTTCGATAGACTCAATATCGTTGACGTTGATATCGCTGAGTCCTGCGCTGAAAAGTGCAACACCGTCTACTACATATAGCGGATCGTTGTTTGCATTAATAGAGTTTGAGCCGCGCACACGGATTTTTACTTCTCCACCGGGAGCACCCGAAACATTTTGTACCGATACACCTGCCATTCTTCCCTGCAGTGCTGCGGATGTTGTAAGAACGGGTTGATCTTTATAGGTTGTTGATGATAATGAGCTTATCGATCCGGTAATGTCTGTTCTTTTCTGTTCACCATAACCAATCACGATTACCTGTGTCAGTGTTTCCAGGCTTGGAATTAACGACACATCGATTGTAGTTTGTCCGCCAACCTGTATTCGTTCTGTATCATAACCAACGAATGTAATAACCAGTGTAGCGTTGGGATCTGTAATGGAAACAGTATACTCACCATTAGCATCAGCTGTAGCACCCGATGCTGTACCTTCTATGTATATACTTGCCCCGGGCAGTGGTTGATTGGTGGCGTAGTCTGTAATTTTACCTTTTACAACCCGGTCGGTTTTATCCTGTGCAAAAGTCACCTGACTCGACAATGCCAATGCACCTATAATTAGGAGACGCAATAGCGCGTGTCGGGTTGAGTTATTGTGAAAATTGAGTAAACTTATTTTCATGCTTTGTTTATTGTGGTTTTCTTTTGGTGATTTCATTAATGTGTACATCAGATCTGCTGACTGAGATTAAGTAAAGCACTCGAAACGCGGAGACTTCGCAGATCCAGTGTTGATTTATTGACAGCAAAGCCGAGTTTATTTTTCTCCCGCATAAAACTGATGCAGGCTCCTTTCTTAGTAAGCCCCGAAGCCTCGGTTACAATCAGGATACTTTTTCGGCTGGTGTTCTCTACAATTGAGTTGAATGATGAATTTTGTTTCTCCGGCAGGAAGATAATGTCACATGTAGCAGCTTCAGCCGATGTAATTTTCTTTACGGAGATGGTACTGTTGTTACGGCTTTGGAGTATTTTCTCCAGCTCGTCTTGCACGCTGGTTTCGCCAACAATGCCTACCACTAAATTTTTTCTGGAATCAGGCCAGTTTATGTTCTCTATAAACTTGTAGAGGAAGATCGCCTGGAATTTTTCGTCCTGTGCCATCAATACTTTGGGTATAAATAGCATGAGCAGATAGAAAGCGACTGTTGTTCTTTTTACAAACACATTCATTGGTTATTTTTTTAGACAGACAATTAGTGTTTGTTACGTGCTACAAAGTTCTGGTTAACACATGCATACTGCGATATGATGGCCGACAGAACCTGTATGATGCCGTCACAAACTGGTGGCAAAGAAATTCAGTCTGGGAGTCGTGTTAAAAGAAACCGTGTTACAAAAAAGTTACTACGGGTAGACAAAAGAGTACTGCCGTTTTATATACCGCAGTTGGAGGAGGGACTAAAAGGTAACATTGCTTCATAAATGAATGAAGCTGGTATACATAGATCGGCTTTATACACTTGTAATGTTTCACAATAAAAACAAAAAAATACAAACAACACTGCGATATACCTTTGATGTTAAAATTTATGACCCTCTACAACAGATATATCTCTACAACGGTGTTGCTATTCGCTTCACTTTCTGTTGTACAGGCACAAACGAAAGCTATTGATAGTTTGCTTACTGTTTTAGGAACTCTTTCTGCTGACACCAATAGAGTTAATTGTCTTAATGAAGTAGCCTCCCATTATAGTGAGATAGATATAGTGAAGTCTATTGAAGTTGCGCATCAGGCGCTAACTACAGCAAAAGAGATCAACTATGAAAAGGGCATGGCAGATGCATATGGTTATCTGGGCGGTGGATATGCAGATGCCGGAAATTACAGCAAGGCCATTGAATATTTATTGAAGAGTCTGCGGATGGTGGAGAAACAAAATAATCTGCATGAAGTTGCACGTACCTACCACGATATAGGGGCTGTATATATTGGAGATGGTAAATTTGACGAGGGGATCCGATACTATCGGAAGGCTGTTGAAATTTGGCAACGCATCGGGAATAAAAGAGGACCTGTAACGGCTCTCTATAATATAGGGCATGCATATCAACTGAAAAATAAAGATACGCTGGCGCTGGAGTACTATGAAAAGGCTATAAGGCAAGGGAAAGCGATAGGTAATGATACTCCCGCTCTGTTTTCGTATGTCAATATAAGTATCATTTATTTAAAGTCTGAAAACTATACGTTAGCCAGGCAGTTCTGTGACGAAGCGATGAAACTTGCTACAACGGGCAAGGAGCCTGATATCGTTATTGCAGAAATTTATGGTGTATACAGTGAAATATACCTGGCCGAAGGGAATGCACAGCAGGCACTCACGATCGCTAAAAAAGGACTGGCTGTTGCAGCGTCTGCGCGTAAAAACTCTTACATCCTGCAGAATTACTGGAGGCTGGCCAATATTTACCGGTATATGGGAAATTCATCAAAAGCATATGAGGCTTTGTCGCGGTATACGCTATTGAACGATTCGCTGAAAAACATTTCGAACAAAGTTTCAATCGAACAGATGGTTAGCGGATATGAACTGGAAAAAAAGGATATACAGCTGGCTGCGCAGATGCAGCAATACGAATCCGGTATATTTCGCAGAAATGCATTTATAGCTTTACTCGCGTGCCTGTTATTATTAACCTTCATGACCTATAACAGGACCAAGTTAATGCTTGCCTCCAAACAGCAACAGCTTAAATACTATACACAAAACCTGCTTGAAAAATCAACGATTATAAGCAATATCAGCGGAGAACTTGATGCGCTGCGAAACAGTACCACGACCGTTGATGAAAACATGGAGAAGTTCGGAAGAATACTACAATTGAAAATTCATACCGAAGAGGAGTGGGAGAATTTCAAGAAAGCGTTTGATGAAGTATATCCGAGTTTCTTTAACAACCTGCGTTATAAATATCCTGGTATAACCGCGGCTGAGTTAAGATTGGCCGCGATTACGAAACTCAATCTATCGATCAAGGAGGCCGCCACCATGCTGGGTATATCCACGGAAAGTGTGAAACAATCCCGTTATCGTCTCAAGAAAAGGGTAGGGGTTCCGGTAGATTTGACATTAAAAGATTTTCTGGAGGCACATGTATAGGTGCTCACGTTACCGATGCGGATGTATAGACTGAAGAAATGTTTCAGCGTAGCCAGAAATAAAAAAGTCGGAGGTGAGTCCGACTTTTTATATTCGTAAAGATTCAAATCATTAGTATACTTCTTCTTTCAGTTGTTTGTTATCAAGGTAGTTCCATACCAGGCTGCTGGCTCCTAATATAGGGGCTGCCTGATTTTGTAAGCCTGAAGGCAGAACTTTTACTTTACCACGGAACAGCGGCATCAGGTTCGCTTCCATGTGCTTGATGGTAGGCTTGAAGATCAGATCGCCAGCCAGTGACAAACCTCCGAATA
>DJFR01000201.1:0-2183 GCA_002432545.1 Flammeovirgaceae bacterium UBA5867
GGATCTCCATATCGATCTGATGGTTGATAAGTCGGGCGTTTATTAGAGCGATACGGAACACTGGTAGTATCAGAATTTACGCGCGTAGTATCCTGCCGTTGAGCAAATGCTTCATCGGTCAACGCAGTAAAGCTAAGCCATGCAATGATGAGGCGGCCAAGCTTGAGGGTAACGTGGGGTCGTAGAGTAAAGACTCTCAAACTCTAGGCGTTTTTTAGGGCTTGTTTAACTAAATCTTCTAAGGTAATGGTATTTCCTGATTTTTTCAGGACGGTATCAACACTTTTCTCAGCAGCAGCTTTCGGCAGGCCGAGCGTAAGCAAAGCTGATAACGCCTCCTTACGTAAAGTATTGTGAGGGCCTGCAGATATAGAAGGCTGACTATCTTCCCAGCTTTCTTTTTTCAGTTTATCTTTTAATTCTATAATTACGCGTTGTGCCGTTTTCCCCCCAATGCCTTTTATACTTTGCAACGCTGCCGCATCTTCACGCACTATAGATGACTTCAACTCCTGGCTGTTCATATAGGATAGCATGACAATGGCCGTGCTTGGTCCAACACCGTTAACCGATATGAGCTGTTGAAAAAGTTTTTTCTCGCTTTCACTGCTGAACCCGAATAACACATGCGCATCTTCACGAATCGACAGATGCGTGTAAAGCATAATGTTTTCCTGTTCTTTAATATCCGAGAAAGTTTGTAAAGAGATATGTACCAGATAGCCTACACCACTTACATCAATTACCACGTGTGTCGGGTCGCGGTGTGCGAGCCTTCCTTTCAGGAATGCAATCATAAGATAAAAAAATAGAGGTTGTTTTGGGTTTTACAAAGATTGCAAAAGAATCCAAATAAAAAGGGGGGATGCGCAGTTGATTTAGCGTTGTGCCGGATATATAGGTCCATCTGGTAACTTTAGTAAAGTATTACCTGTGGCTCGATGGTGTGAGTTGTAGAAAGCATACTTACCCGCATTTCAGGTACGCAAACGATGTAAGAAAAATTTCATTAAAATAAACTGCAGGGCAATCTCACCAATAGAAATTATTTCTTTAACATTAGCCTAAATATTTATTGATCAAAAGGTTAACTGTGTAGTGAAGGAAGTGGGGTTAGACACTTGTTAACTTATTGTAAACAATTTGTGGAAAGATTTAAACGTGCTTTAAAGTTTAATTCTTACGCTTCGGGTATTTTTACGCGCTCTAAAAACCATTAATCTAAATCACATAAGTATGAGGAGAATTCTACCACTAACCTTAGCCTTGATGTTAACGGCCGTAGCTGGCTTGTGGGCACAGGTTACAACATCTTCTATGGCGGGGGTCATTACCGATGCCAATGGAGAGCCGCTGCCCGGAGCTACTATTCAGGCAGTTCACACACCTTCAGGAACAACTTACGGAACAACAACGTTGGCAGATGGTCGCTATACTTTGCCAGGTATGCGTGTTGGCGGACCTTATTCTGTTAAAGTAACTTTTGTTGGTTACAAGGATCAGACTTATGATAATATATATCTGAATCTGGGTACAAAGGCAGACTTGAATGTAAAACTTGCTGATGCGAGCACAGAGCTCCAGGAAGTTACAGTCGTTGGTACCCGAAATGATATATTCAGTTCCGATCGTACCGGTGCTGATATTTCCTACGGAAATGCTGCTATTAACAGCTTGCCTACAATCGGCAGAACTGTTAACGACATCGTTAAGTATAACCCGTATAGCAACGGACGCTCTTTTGCCGGACAGGATAGCCGCTTCAATAATTTCACGATTGACGGTTCTGTATTTAACAATGGTTTTGGTTTGGGAAGCTCTGCACAGGCAGGTGGTCGTACAGGAACTTCAGCTGTATCGCTGGATGCTCTTGATGAAATTCAGTTGAACATAGCTCCTTTCGATGTTCGTCAGTCTGGCTTTACCGGTGCAGGTATAAATGCAGTAACAAGATCTGGTACCAATGATGTAAACGGTTCGGTTTACTATCTCTTTAGAAATAATGATCTGACGGGCACAAAAGCTGATGGCAGAAAACTCAGCAACGTTAACATCGATGAAAAAACTTTTGGTGTACGTATCGGTGGTCCGATCATTCCGAACAAACTGTTCTTCTTTATTAATGCAGAACAATTTGAAAGCAGCACGCCAGCGCTTACCTGGCAGGCTAACCGCGGAACTTC
>DJFR01000201.1:2314-5120 GCA_002432545.1 Flammeovirgaceae bacterium UBA5867
GCTATATCTCCTGAAAACACAGGCTATATAATTCAGGATAATACACGTTCAATTGCTGCAGAGTTGAACTCAACCTTCGGTAGCAAAATTGCCAACAATGTGGTTGTTACATACAACAAGCAGATTGAAGATCGTAAGTATAAAACAGCAATGTTCCCTACCATTGAAATATTGGATGGTGACTTAGCTACTCCACAGGGTAGTGTCTATACTTCACTTGGTTTCGATCCGTTTACACCAAGCAACAAATTGAACTATTCAACATTCAACATTACCGATAACCTTACTTACTTCCTCGGTCAACATACTTTCACGCTTGGTCTTTCATACGAGCACTTTACATCCAACAACTTGTTCTTCCCGGTGTCGAACGGTTTGTATGTATATAACTCAATCTCTGATTTCAAAGAAGCTGCTTTAGCATATAAGAATGATCCTACTAACCCGGTTTCTCCTGTAAACGTAGAGAAATATAACTTACGTTATTCATTGTTACCCGGTGGTGCTGAACCATGGCAAAAACTGAATGTAGCTACCTATAGCTTCTATATACAGGATGAATTCCAGGTTAACGAACAGTTCAAATTAACGGCCGGTGTTCGCGGAGATATATTTGCATACGACAACGGTACGGCTACTGATTTCTACAACCCGATTGTAGGCGCCATGACCTTCAAAGATGAAGATGGCAAAGACTATAAAGTAAATACTGGTGCTTTCCCGAAATCACGTTTGCTGATATCGCCAAGAATTGGTTTCAATTATGATTTGAAAGGTGATAAGAACACACAGTTCCGCGGAGGTAGTGGTTTCTTTGTATCACGTATCCCTCAAGTACTGGTGTCTAACCAGCTTGGTAACAACGGTGTGAATACAGCTGTTATTAACGTAACCGATGTTAATTATCCATTCAGAGTTAGTCCGAGTGAACTGCCTGCGGGTATAATACCTACCAGTACAGATATTTCTTCATTAGCTCCATATGTTGTTAACGCAACGGATTCAGATCTGAAGTATCCAATGATCTGGAAGACTGATATCGCTGTTGACCAGAGATTACCTTGGGGCTTGGTAGCTACAGGAGAATTTATCTATAACAAAACGCTGCAAGGTCTGCGCTATATAGATGCTAACCTCAAGGCTCCGGATCGTAACTTTACCGGTCCTGATACACGCGATCGTTTCCCTGCTTCCGGTGTTGCAAGTTCAGGTACAGGTGCGAACAATACGGTTGCTCAGGCACGTTTCTACAATCCGCAGGTGTCTAATGTGTTTGTGTTGAAGAACACAACAAAGGGCAGCTCGTATACAGCTACTTTCAAACTGGAAAAAACAGTTTCAAAAGGTTTTGGCGGAATGGTTGCCTATACATACGGAATGGCGAAAGATATTCAGTCTGTAGGAAGTACAGTACAGGCCAATATTCCTAGCGTTGGAGGTCAGAATTACCTAGGTACATCTTATGCGGATAACGACATCCGTCACCGTATCAGCGGTTATGCAAGTTATAGATTCGAGTATGGAAACAAGATCGGAGGTTCTACAACAATCTCTTTGGGTATGGTATCTACCAGCGGTTCTAAAATTTCATATACCTATCCAACCAGTGGTGGTGGTAACGACTTGAATGGAGATGGTCAGAACAACGATCTGCTTTATGTTCCTAACCGTGCATCTGATCTTCTGTTTTCTCCTATAGCTGCTTCAAGTACATTTGCAGGCGCAACTCCTGAAGAGCAACAAGCAGCATTCGATGCATACATTGAAGGAAACGATTACCTGAAGACACGCAGAGGTCAGTATGCTGAAAGAAACGGTGGTTACTTCCCTTGGTTAACCAGATTTGATTTAACGGTTGTTCAGGAATTCACCGTTAAAGTTGGTGCTAAAGAAAAAAGAAACACTATTCAGCTTCGTGCCGATATACTTAACGTTGGTAACCTGATCAACGATAAGTGGGGGGTGAGCTACCAGGCTACTACTACGGCTCCGTTAAGCGTGGCAAGTATCAATGCACAAGGTCAGCCGCTATACCGTTTGGCTACACAAACACAATCTGATGGTAGCGTAACATTGCTGAAAGATTCTTTCATCAAGAGTGCTACGATCGACAACGTATGGCAGATGCAGGTAGGTATCCGCTATATCTTCGGAAACTAATTCTTCGTAAATGTTCATATTTGAAAGAGGCTCTTCGGAGCCTTTTTCTTTTTATGAAAGTAGTAATGCGTAAAATAACCGGAAAACTATGGTGAGGATGTTTGTGGTATTGCCGCTATATATAGTGTTGTGTATGGCATCGTTACAGAGTAATGCGCAAAGCAAGAACGGTGGGTTGCTTATTTGCGGACATCGTGGAGGCTTCTATAATCTGTTGCCGGAAAATTCATTAACTGCGATGCGGTATACGGTGAGTAATTGCAGGCTACAACCCGCTGTGGTTGAAGTAGACGTACGAAAAAGTAAAAATGGTACACTATACATTCTGCACGATGAGACTGTAGACAGAACTACAAATGGAACCGGAAAGATCACAGAATTAGCAGATGATTACCTGAATACATTGAAACTGAAAACTTCATCCGGGTTACTGACTGATGAATCGATACCTGAATTCAGCAAAGTTCTGGCATATGCTAAAAATAACGAAGTGCTGCTGATGCTGGATGTGAAGGATGATATCTGGAAAGATGTTATCGATCTTGTAAATAAATATAGTCTCGCTGAGAAATGTATCGCACTCACCTTTAATCCTGCGGTCACGGAGAAGGTGTATAGCTTGTCGCGCATGATATCTATATCTTTT
>DJFR01000201.1:5209-11643 GCA_002432545.1 Flammeovirgaceae bacterium UBA5867
GAAAATGAATCTTGATGTGTTGATTACCGATTTTCCGGTGGAAGTATCGCAGCAGCTATATCAATATTGATTGTGTTTTTATATACCTATATATCACGTGCCTGTATTTTGCGTATAGTCATACCGTTGTGTGTCATTTTTTTTATGTGGTTGGAAAGCCGTACCTTTGATTTTACTATGTTGGTTTTAGTACGCTTCTGGCTAGGGATTTGTCTCCTGTTAGCCACGGCTTTTTCCTGCAATCCGCCTCAAAAAGAGGCTTTTCCGTCTGATCCTGCGGTCAATCTCGACCTCCAGGCCATTCGCGAAAGAGGGTATATAAATGCACTGGTAGATAACAACTCCATCAGCTATTTTATATACAAGGGCCGTCCTATGGGTTACGAGTATGAACTCCTGCAACATCTTGCAAAGCACCTCAAAGTTGGTTTAAAAATAAAAGTTACCAGTGGTGTTGAGTCTGCTATCGATCAGTTGAATAAAGGCGAAGGTGATATTATAGCTTTCCCGTTAACAATCAACAAACCGCGCAAAGCATTGGTATCATTTACGCGCCCGCATTTCAATACATACCAGGTATTGGTACAACGCAAGCCTGCTAATTGGCGCAAACTGAATGAAGATCAAATCAGTGATTCACTTGTTCGTACACCTTCCGCATTAGGAGGTAAAGAAGTATATGTTATAAAAGGCACCAGTCATGCCATGCGTCTTCATAATTTGTCGGAAGAGATAGGCAGTGATATACTCGTTAAAGAAGATACTATAAATACTGAAAGTGAATCGCTGATACGCAAAGTATCGATGGGTGAAATTGAATATACCATTGCTGATCATACCATGGCGCAGGTAAATGCTGCATATTATCCGAACCTGGATGTAAAGACTGTAATCAGTATACCACACCAGATAGCGTGGGCTATGCGTAAAAATTCTCCGGAACTCTTAAAGGCAACAGACGACTGGCTTCTGAAGATCAAGAAGGAACCTACGTTTATGGTAATCTATAATCGTTATTTTAAAAGTCCGCGTACATCGCTGGTTCGTATGAAGAGTGATTATTTTTCATACGGTAGTAACCGTCTTTCTCCGTATGATGATATCATTAAAGGTGGTGCTGCTAAATTAGGCTGGGACTGGCGTTTACTTGCAGCTGTAATTTATCAGGAGTCTAAATTTAATCCGCATGAAGAATCGTGGGCTGGTGCGAAAGGATTAATGCAGTTGATGCCGGAGACAGCGAAACGCTTCGGTGCAAAAAATGTAAATGATCCGAATCAAAGTCTTCATGCAGGTGTTGGCTATTTAAAGTATCTCGATAAGTATTGGAAAAAATCAGTGCCCGATTCGGTACAGCGACTCAAATTTGTGCTGGCATCTTATAATGCAGGACTATCGCATATACTCGATGCAAAGAAACTTCTACAGAAGCACGGCAAGGACAAGAGTGTATCGTTGTGGGATGATAATGTTCAAACCTACCTCCTGAAAAAATCTGATCCTAAATTTTATCGCGATCCCGTTGTGTCGGCAGGCTATTGTAAATGTGAAGAGCCTGTTAACTATATACAGAATGTATTTGAGCGTTACGAAGAATACAAAACGCATATTAAGGACGATCTGTTCGATGAGCGCGCCATTCAAAGTGCAGTAACAGCTAATTAAAATATAGGCAGGTATATCTGCTATGCGTTGGAACGTGTTTATAAATATGCACGGATCAGCGTCTGCTACTTACTTTTTTAATAACTTTTCTTTCGTATAAAAATTTTAACCCTCTCTTATTATGAAAACCCTCAAAATGCTGATGGGCGCATCGCTATTGCTTTGCCTCATCGTGATCTCCTCGTGCGATGACTCTCACCCTTGTCGTACATGTCGTATCGATAAAGTTTATTGGGAAGACGAGTGGCACAAAGCCTACTATAGCAGCTCCGGCAGGTTGGTAAAGCTCGAAGCCGCTGTAAGTAAAATTTTTTTCCATTACAACGCATCGGATCAATTAATAAGCGCGGAAATATATACCGGTAATCCCGACCCGGAATATACTTTCGATTTTACACACGGTCCTTTGGGTATTGTAGAATCGAACGTTTATGATTCTTATGGGTTCCGAAGACATTTTGATTTCCATTACGCTTCACCAACGGTTGTAGATTACCTCGTTGAAAGTGAATATAACGGAGGTCCTGGTGATCCTCCTTCATTTGTAATAAGAAAAGATCTATCCTATGGCAGCGGAAATGTGACATTTGTAAGCGGAACTGTAAATGGGAATCCTTTTACCGGGTATACCGGCTCTGCTTATGACAAGAAGTCAAATCCTTTTAAAGTACTGGCGCAAGCTGTGGGTAATCCTGTATTCTTCCCGGTGTGTAATATTGTCTCATTCCCGGTAGTGCAATATGATGTTTCATTCCTGAATATTTTCTCAAAGAACAATCCCGGTAAAGGTATATATGAGGTGCCTGTGGGTGGAGGTCCTGAAGTGCAGCAGCCACAGGATTTTACGTATGTATATACATCTTCGTATGTTGAGTCGCTTGTGTGGAATGATGATCTGGCGGGCACCAATAAATACGCTTTCTCCTATAATTGTGGCTTCTCTTCAGTGGAAGATTAAGATATATATAGTGAAATTAAGCTATCGCTGAAGTGATTCTGCGATAGCTTTAAAATCCAAAGACTCCCATTGATCCTGTATTCCGGGTCTGCTCATTACTTCGTTCATGATTTTTATTTGTGAGCGGCTGATGGTGTAAGCTTCGGAATAACGGATACTATCATGAAATGTAACCATGGAATACAGTGGAATCCATTTGTCCGGATATAGCGCGTGGAGTCTTGCTTCAATTTTTTTGCGTAATAAAAAATCAGCGTCCGCCACCAGGTCGCGCATCTCCACAAAATTGTCGAGCGCCAGTTGCGCTATAGCATCGGCATCGGGCTTGCGCTGTTTTTGAAAAGCAGGTAGTACATCATCCCAACGATAGGTGTCGAGCAGCGAATTTAAAATGCGACAATCCTCAAAGCCTGCATTCATACCTTGCCCGTAGAACGGAACAACAGCATGAGCAGCATCGCCTATCACTAATATTTTGTTGCGTACCCAGGGATAACATTTCATTGTAACCAGCGATGATGTCGGGTTNNCTTCATCCGTGAGTAAAGTCTCAAACGATGGATCGCCTTCGAACGGAAAGAACAGCGTGCAGGTAAAGCTGCCATCCGGATTCGGGAGTGCGATCATCATATAGCTTTGTCGCGGCCAGATGTGTAAAGCATTTTTCTCCAACTGAAATTTGCCCGCTTCTCCTGCCGGTATATGCAATTCTTTATAGCCGTGGTTGATATAGCTTTGCGAAAAATCAAAGCGATCGTAGGCCTGCAAAGATTGTCGTACGGTAGAGAAAGCTCCATCCGCTCCGATGATCAGATCGAATGTATACTCTGAAATTTCATTCAATTGTGAGGCTATACTTATCGATGTTTTCTCCGCATCTACCTGCATAACACGCTGATTGAAATGGAGCCTGGCTCCGGCTGCTTCTGCTGCATTCATCAATACAACGTTGAGGCTACTGCGCGATACCGAGTTGATGAATTCTCCCTGCTTTCCGTATGGTTGAAAGGTGAGGTTCTCCAATACATCGTGCATTACCCGGCCGTGCATGGGTATAGCTATTTCCCGGATAGTATCTGCGAGTCCTACTTCCGCGAGCGCGCGAATGCCGCGATTGCTAAGTGCTAAATTGATAGAACGACCCGCGAGTAGCTTGTTCGTTCGTATGTCGGGTCTGCGCTCCAGAACAGTAACTTTATAGCCTCGCTTGCAGAGGTATATTGCCAGTAGTGAACCCACAGGGCCGGCTCCTGCTATAGCAATGTGTTTTATATCATTGTTCATTTAACGATACTGTTTATGATTTCTCCAACCCGGTAAGTTTCTTCAAATGTATTATATAGCGGCACCGGGGCTATGCGGATTACATTCGGTTCACGCCAATCGGTTATAACACCTGCTTTAATTAGTTGCTGAAATACTTTTTTGCCGTTTTGCTTCATGAAAATAGATAACTGGCATCCGCGCTCATCCGGGTTTACAGGCGTTATAATTTTCATTGTGTTCTCCAGTGGGTCAATCTCTTTTAAAATATACTCCATGTAAGCAGTAAGCGCTATACTTTTTTTACGCAGTGCTTTTATACCTGCTTCCTGAAATATAGCCAGCGATGCAAGTAATGCTGCATTCTGAAAGACCGGTACGTTTGAGGTCTGCCAGCCATCAACACCTTTCATCGGTTTGAATACTTTCTGCATGTTAAAACGCTCAGACTCGTTATATCCCCACCAACCTGCAAAACGCGGCAGGTCACTGTTGTTTTCGTACTTCTCGTGTATATAGGCTCCTGCTATAGCACCGGGCCCGGCATTCAGATATTTGTAGCTGCACCATACGGCAAAATCAACTTTATCTTTATGCAGATTCAAAGGTATATTGCCAACGGCATGCGCAAGATCAAACCCGGCTATGGCACCAACGCCATGGGCGGCTTCAGTGATTTTCGCTATATCAAACAACTGCCCGGTATAGTATTGTACCCCACCCAGAATTACCAGCGCTACCTCACGGCCATGCTCTGTAATGGTTTGAATAATGTCTTCCGTACGCAACGTAAATTCTTCTTCACGCGGTTTAAGTTCGATGAGAACTTTATCAGGATTCAAGCCGTGAAATTTTATCTGTGATTCAAATGCATATTGATCGGAGGAGAATGCCCCCGCTTCTGCTATAATTTTATAACGTTCGGTGGTAGGTATATAAAACGATACCATCATTAAATGAAGATTGACGGTAAGTTGATTCATCGCCACTACTTCGGAAGGTTTAGCACCAACCAACGCAGCCAGGGTTTTCTTTGGCAACTTGTGATGATATAGCCAGGGATTGCGTGCGTGCACATGACCTTCACCTCCAAGCCTGGCCCAGTCGTCCAGCTCCTGGTTAATGAACTGTTTTGTGATTTTAGGTTGAAGCCCCAGCGAATTACCGATCAGGTAAATGGACTGTTTGTTGTTGATCTTTGGAATCAGAAATTTATTCCGGTAACTGCGAAGCGTATCTTCTCTATCTAATTTTTTGGCAAACTGCAAAGTGTTCCTGAATTTCATAGCGGAGGGATCTATACGTCATAATTTACGTAAAATTTAATGCCGCCCACTACTATATGAACACAACACTAAAGAAGGGAACCCCTACCGATTAACGTATAACCGATAACGACTATCGTTACTCAAAAGAGTGATAACTGTTTGCGGATAGCCCCCTCGTGATAAAGCAGCCATTCTTTATTCTCAAGTCCGCCACCATAGCCTACCAGGTTTCCGCTTTTGCCAATAACACGATGGCAAGGCACAATGATCGCAACCGGGTTTTGTCCGTTTGCCAATCCTACAGCACGAATCGATTTAAGGTCGCCCACACGAATGGCTATATCTTCATACGAAGCCGTTCTTCCATACGGTATCGTTAACAAAGCGTTCCATACTTTTAATTGAAATGCAGAGCCGCGCATATCAAGCTCCACGGTAAAGAACTTGCGGCCTTTAAAAAAATATTCTTCCAGCTCGGTGATACACTGATCCGTTGTTGCCGTAGGAATTTCTTCTTTCTTGTTATCCCTTAAAAAATGTACGGTAACAATCTTGTCGTTTTCTGATTCGATCAATAGTTCGCCAACCGGAGAATTGTAATAGGCTCTGCCTTGCATACTATAACTATATATTTATATAAA
The DNA here is from genome assembly GCA_002432545.1 of Flammeovirgaceae bacterium UBA5867. GTDB lineage: Bacteria > Bacteroidota > Bacteroidia > Cytophagales > Cyclobacteriaceae > Ohtaekwangia. The sequence goes on from DJFR01000201.1 coordinate 11,005, forward strand.
TCGCGGATCAGCTTCCATTACGGTTCCGCATTTGCTGCATGTTCGTAATGATGTTGATCCATAGAATTCACGAAACCGCGGAAGAAAATCTTTTTCAATATTATCAAGATGAAAGCGATATTCATGAAGCTTCGCGTTGCAGGCATCACAATACCAGATCAGTCCATCCTCTACTTCCTTTTCAGGTCGCTTGCATTCAATAACAAGTCCGATAGAATTAGCCGGTCGTTCGGGGCGATGCGGCACGCGTGCCGGTAACAAAAACATTTCGCCCTGCCGTATAGGTATATCTACCGGCTTGCCTTCTTCCTGTATACGTACATTAATATCACCCTCCAGTTGGTAAAACAATTCTTCTGTCTCATTGTAATGATAGTCTTTGCGTGCGTTCGGCCCGCCAACAATCATCACAATATAATCACCGGCATCAGCATATAAGTTCTTATTGCCCACCGGTGGTTTCAATAGATCGCGATTGTCGTGGATCCATTGATTCAGATTAAAAGGTCTGCGAATAGCCATATAAATACTTTTTAAGTTTGATACGGTTGTGTTAAACCATCTATTCCTTCTTAAATTTAGCAACAATTCACATACATACTTTCATTCATGAATCTTGATTTAACCGGGAAGCACGCA
>DJFR01000201.1:11662-20893 GCA_002432545.1 Flammeovirgaceae bacterium UBA5867
CGGCTTCTAAAGGACAATCGCATGATTATATCGTGGCTGATTTCAATACACCCGATGATCTTCGTACGAAAGTAACGGACTATGCACGAACGCATACGGTACATATACTGGTAAATAACACGGGCGGACCACCGGCAGGACAAGCTATTGATGCACGTACGGAAGATTTTATACAGGCGTTCTCCAATCACTTACTGTGCAATCATATTCTCACCCAGGCATTTGTTGATGGGATGAAGAAAGCAACCTATGGAAGAATCATTAATGTAATTTCGACATCGGTTAAAATTCCGATTCGTGGTCTGGGTGTCTCCAATACTATTCGTGGTGCAGTAGCGAACTGGTCGAAGACACTTTCGGTGGAGCTTGCACCCTTTGGTATAACGGTGAATAACGTGTTGCCGGGTTCTACCATGACGGGGCGTCTTGAATCGCTCATCACGAGTAATGCGCAGAAGGCAGGTAAAACATTTGACGAAGCAAAACAGGACATGATACGCGAGATTCCTGCGGGACGTATAGCAGAGTCGCACGAAGTTGCAGCGGCTATTGCATTTCTGGCGACACCGGCTGCCGGGTATATCAACGGTATAAATGTTCCGGTCGATGGTGGAAGAACAGGAAGTCTCTGACAGGGTATGGAAACTCTCTATAACTATATCGAAGGTAAACTGTTGCCACCGCATGCAGGTAAGTATATAGATAACTATAATCCTGCAGAAGGAAAGGTATATAGTTTGATTCCGGATTCGGATGAGCGTGATGTGGCTGCTGCGGTTGCCGCTGCACAACACGCTTTTGCTGAATGGTCATCCATGCCGGTTGATAAACGCTCGGCTATACTGTTAAGAATTGCTGATCTGATCGATCGCGATCTGGACAAGCTCGCATTGGCGGAAAGTATAGATAATGGCAAACCGGTAAAACTTGCCAGGGCTGTAGATATACCGCGCGCTTCTGCCAACATGCGCTTCTTCGCCAGCGGTGCTATTCATTTTGCCAGTGAAGCACATGTTACCGGTAATGAAGCTGTAAATTATACCTTGCGTACACCGGTTGGTGTGGCAGGTTGTATATCGCCCTGGAATTTGCCGCTATATTTGTTTACGTGGAAAATTGCGCCCGCACTGGCCGCGGGCTGTACTGTTGTAGCAAAACCCTCTGAGCTTACACCCATGACGGCTTTCCTGTTTTCGCAGTTGTGTATTGAAGCAGGTTTACCGAAGGGTGTACTAAATATAGTGCATGGCCTTGGGACGAAAGCAGGACAGGCGATTGTAGAACATCCTGATGTTACCGCTATATCATTTACCGGTGGAACAGTCACCGGCAGAAAAATAGCTGCTACGGCAGCGCCTATGTTTAAGAAATTATCGCTTGAGCTGGGCGGTAAAAATCCAAATATAGTTTTTGCTGATTGTGATTTTGAGCAGGCTATTCAGACTTCGTTGCATTCGTCCTTTTCGAACCAGGGAGAAATTTGTTTGTGTGGTTCGCGCATTTTTGTAGAGCAAAGTATCTATCAAAAATTTACGGATGAATTTGTGAAGCGAACCACAGCGCTTGTTGTGGGTGACCCGTTACTGCCGGAGACAACTACCGGTGCCCTGGTTTCGGAAGTACACATGAATAAAATCCTGTCCTATATAGAACTTGCAAAGCAGGAGGGAGGAGATATTCTTGCCGGGGGGAATCGTGTTGCCGTTGCAGGTAAATGTGCGCAGGGATATTTTATAGCGCCAACTGTTATTGCAGGCCTCGATCATTTATGTCGCACCAACCAGGAAGAGATATTCGGCCCGGTAGTAACCATTATGCCTTTTGAGACAGAAGACGAAGTGATCCGCTATGCGAACAGCACCACGTATGGGCTATCCGCCACACTCTGGACAGAGAACCTGAAACGTGCTCACCGCATATCAGCTCAGTTAAAGAGCGGAATCATCTGGGTAAACTGCTGGCTTTTTCGCGATCTGCGCAGTCCGTTTGGAGGTATGAAGCAATCCGGAGTGGGCCGTGAAGGCGGATGGGAAGCATTACGATTTTTTACCGAGGCCAAAAATGTTTGCATCAAACTATAGATCATGATACATTTTCTTTATACAGCATCATCTTTTCATCTTCGATCCTATATCTTTCGATCTTTAATTTGTACGAATGTCCTTCTTTGATATTAACACTATATTTTTTGAGCTGCTCGGCTATAAAATGAGCTACCTCGAATTTTTTGGATTTGTTTCAGGTGCTATCGCGGTGTGGTTGTCTGCCAAGGCTAATCTGTGGAGTTGGCCGATTGGTATTGTTAATGTTGTATTGTCCTTCTTTTTGTATTACCAGATACAACTATATCCGGATATGTTTTTGCAGATATTCTTTTTTGTGACCAACGTATTGGGTTGGTGGCGGTGGGCGAATCCACGACCGGGTGAAGAAGATAAGCGGAATGAATTGCGCGTGAGCTTTATGGGTATATATACCTTCGTAGGTATATGTTTGGGTGGTTTGGCTGGTACAGCGGTGTTGGGTGCGTTGGCAAGTCAGTTGCATCACTGGTTCCCATCGTTCTTCCCGGTTCCGAGTGCTTTTCCGTATGCAGATTCATTCATTACGGTGATGAGTGTTATTACTACCTTTTTTATGATCCGTAAAAAGGCTGAGTGCTGGATCATCTGGATCGTGGTGGATATTGTGGCAACGTATCTATACTTTATCAAGGGTATTATGTTGTATAGCGTTTTGTATTTCATGTTTACGATCATTGCTTCCTTCGGTCTGTGGCATTGGATCCGGGAGTACAGAGGGTATCAAACGCAACGTGCATGAAACGGGGACTTGTTATCGGTAAATTTCTTCCGATCCATGAAGGTCATGTAGCGTTGATCCGGTTTGCAGCCGAGCATTGTGATGAGCTGATCGTGTCAATGAGTTATACACCGCTTGATCTGATAGACCCCGCATTAAGACTGTCGTGGATCAAAGCTATATTTCAAGATTATTCATCTATCAAGCCCGCCATGGTACTGGATGATTTTGATGATGAATCAATGCCATTACCGGAACGTACAAAGGTGTGGGCTGATTTTATCGGGCGCACGTATCCGGCTGTTGATATAATTTTTAGCTCGGAAGAATATGGTGAACCGTTCGCACAGCATCTTGGTGCAGTTCATAAAGCTTTTGATCCGCAGCGAAAGTATATTCCTGTATCGGCTACTAAAATAAGACAGCATCCTTTTCGTTACTGGAATTATATACCACCGGTTGTAAAGCCATACTTCGTTAAGAAGATATGTTTTTACGGCTCAGAGAGCACGGGTAAATCTACCATGGCTAAACGAATGGCCGAATTGTATCAGACCGAATTTGTTCCGGAGGTGGCACGCGAAATTATATCTTCCAATGTATTTACGCTGGAAGATATAGTAACGATCGGCTACGCACACGCTGCGCGCATCGAAGAAAAAGCACGCATAGCCAACAAGATTCTTTTTTGCGATACCGATGCTATTACAACGCAGATATACTCGGTACATTACCTCGGTGCCGTTCCGGAGGTGCTGTATGAATTAGAGAGGTCGGTTCGCTATGATGTATACTTTTTGTTTGATATCGATGTGCCGTGGGTTGCTGATGATCTTCGTGACCTGGGACATCAGCGCGAAGCCATGTTCAATGTTTTTAAGAAAGCACTCGAGGTTCGGAATATACCCTATATATTAGTTCGCGGCACGTATGAAGAACGCGAAACATTGATTCGAAATGAAATCGATAGCTTGCTTCAGTAATACTTGTTTTAGCTAAGGTGCTGTATTTTTCTTTTTAATAATTCCTTCTCCGCTCCTGATGAGGTAAGCTCAAGTGCCCGTGCGTAAGATTGATGTGCCTCTGTGTTTTTGCAGAGTATAGCGTAGAAGTCTGCAAGGGCGGCATGGTATAGATAGTGGTCGTTAAGCCCGGCAATTTTTTGCAACGCTTCAAGTCCTGCTTCGCTGGATTGTGCGTAGCCTAATACAATCGCTTTGTTCATCTCTACAATCGGACTTTGTTTTACATTCGCCAGCAGTGCATAGAAGTGGTATATCTTCTTCCAGTCGGTATCTTCAAATGTTGCGGCCTCGGCATGGCACGATGCAATAATGGCTTCGAGGTGATATTCAGAAATGTCATCACCTTCGGCTGATACTTCCAGGTAGTAATTGCCACGATCAATGAGCGCTTTGTTCCAGCGACTTCGATCCTGATCTTTCAGTAACACAATAGTTCCGTCATCACCAAGCCTGGCATCTTCCCGCGATGCCTGAAAGCACATCAGCGCAAGCAATGCGTTTACAGCCGGTGTATTGGTGACTATATTTCGGGTAAGTAGCAAGTTGAGTCGTATAGCCTCTTCACAGAGATCGTTGCGAATAAGTTTATCCGGATGCGATGAGTTATACCCTTCGTTGAAGAGTAAATATAGCGCATGCAATACGGTGTCAAGTCGTGCCGGTAATGCTGACGCTAAAGGTACCTCCAGGTTTATCTCTTCTTCTCTTATCTTTTCACGCGCACGGTAAATTCTTTTCGCAACGGTGTCTTCGCTCGTGAGAAATGCATTGGCTATTTCTGCTGTGCTTAACCCGCAGAGTACTTTTAGTGTAAAGGCCAGTTGTGATTCGTACGGTATAGCAGGGTGACAGCACGCAAACATCATACGCAACTGACTGTCTTCAATTTCATTTTCCAGAAACAGTTGACTAATAGCCGGTGATAATGTCCATTCAGATTGAAGTGCTTTGGCGATAGCTTCTTCATGATGCTGATGAACCCTTTGCTGCCGGATAACATCTACCGCTTTACGTTTAGCAACCGTATATAGCCATGCCGATGGGTTTTCAGGAATGCCTTTAAAACTCCATGTTGACATTGCCTTGAGCAGTGTGTCCTGCACTATATCCTGGGCAACCTCAAACGAACCAAAGCCCAGCAACCGCGTAAGGACAGCTGTCATCTTACCAGCTTCGTGCCGAAAGAGGTGACTTACCAGTTGATTGACGTTTTGCTCGGGCATTCATAAAAGTATGGATTTTTCTGATTCGATGCAGTATATTGTAGATGATACCAAATCGGATATGTGCTGCATATGAAGAGAAAATTTGTGAAGCATTTAACCTATATCGTAATTGTTTTTGCATGTGTGATTTCTTGTCAGTCCGATAAGGAGAAGATTGTTGAGGGCGATCTGTACTTTAAATTATTCGACTTTGAACGATACTTTGATGCACCGGAAAGTTCATTGGTACATATTGAAAACGCTGTTAAGTCGATGGGCGGTGACACGTTAACCAAGCAAGACTTAGCTTTTAAGTATCTAGTTGAGCACAATCTGCTTCGTAAGCCATTTATTCGGATAAGATTATATAATGGTGACAATAAAATCCTTCTTCTTGACAGTGCAGACTATTCACAATTTGTTCAGTATAAATGGTCTGACTTAGTCCGAAATAAAGAGAAAGTGAGAATTAAAGTAGCTGTGAGAGAATTTGATTATCCTCATTTTTTAATAGATGAAACTGAAAGAGCATACGATGGGCTAAAGGTTTTATCAGTCGATAAAGTTGAAGGTGAAACTTATTGGAAAAAGTAATTAATTTATCTATGCATCATGACGCCCCGTAAGAGTCACTTGCCTCCAGGACTCTGATGCTTCGAGATACAATTGTAACTATAAAACAGCTACTCCTGATCGTAATAGGTAGCATCGCGGATAATCTTGCCATTTTTAAATGTTAATACCGAAACGATCGGAAGTTTAAAAGATATACTATCTTCCATGCTTCCAGTGGCGATAAACTCTATTGTTACTTTATCTCCGGAAGGATACATTCCCACTACTTCATCGTGCAGATCGGGAAATATTTTTTGGAGCTCGCTATATTTAGCAACTGTCTCTTGTTGTGTTTTTGTTACGTAGTCTTTGCCGAAAGCAGGATCAAGAAACAACGCATTGTCCGTATAGTACAATGCCATCGCTTGCCACTCATGCTTGTTAAATGCTTCGAACATTTTTTGTGTAATCGCTATATTTTGTTGTTGCGTATGGTCTGGCGAGCTGCATGCTGCACTCATCGTCAATGCAAAAAGGTATAGGTATAGATTTGTCATAAGCTGGATACTAGTATAGAGGAGTGACAGGTTGCCAGATAACGTGCTGGAAATCTGACAACCCTGAAAATTTCTTGTTATGGAGTAGGCAGGAGTGTGCCTACATATCAAACTTCATAACCTCGCGTACTTCTACGCTTCCTTCGTATTCATAGTCCGGGCATTCTTTCGCTAACTCGGTTGCTTCATCTAAACTTTTGGCGAGTACAACAAAGTAACCTCCGGTAATTTCTTTTCCTTCTGCGTACGGACCATCGGTAACAGTCTTCTTTACTCCTGATATGGTTTTACCACTTACCGGCAGCAGTGCTTCACCACCGGCATAGCGCTCGGCCTTGGTAAGTTTCTCTACCCAGGCGAACCACTTTTGCATGTGCGCCTGCTGTGCTTCCGGTGATAGATGACTTACATCGCCACCGCGAAATAAAAACATGTACTTTTCCATGATTGTTAAAGTTTAAGGTTGAACAAAATTTACATCATGACGGGGCAACCTCCAGCTTCCGGACAAAGAATCTTAAATTTTTTTTGAAATAATTATCGAGACCAAAACAGTGACAATTGCAGGGGTGTAAAAAGCGAGGTAATTTGAATTTTTTCAGAAGTATAATATGCCGAAACATATCGCTATAAAGGTATCCGGTCGTGTACAGGGAGTATTTTACAGAGCCTCTACGCACGAACAGGCACAACGCCTGGGTATAAAAGGTTTTGTTAGGAATGAACCTGATGGATCGGTCTATATTGAAGCGGAAGGTGATGAAGCCCTGCTGACTGCTTTGGTGGAATGGTGTAAACAAGGACCACCTGCTGCAAAAGTACACCACGTTGAAATACACGAAGGAACCTGGAAAGGATTTACAGAATTTGCTGTAAAGCGATAACCAACTGTTCGATTGAATCGTATTCTGCGTGATGCCGTACCGTATTGATCTTTTTGCTGTATTTATTTTTCTGGGTGTTGTCCAGGCTATCTTTTTGTCTTTCTTTTTCTTGTCGAGAGAAAACCGGAAGAACGATGTTAATTTCTTTCAGGGACTGATGTTACTCTCGATGGCAGCATGTATACTGGAAATCCTCCTGATGTATACCGGGTATATAGCAGACTGTCTTTTTCTGGTTGATTTTTCCGAGCCTTTTGCTCTTGCCATTGGACCTTCGTTTTACCTGATGATCAAAAGTCTCATCAATGGTTCTGTAACCCGAAGAATGCGGCTGCTGCACTATATTTTTCCGGTACTATATTTCTTTTTGCTGATTCCGTTTTTGATACAGTCGGATGATTTTAAGTATAACTCATGGGTGTATGCATATCATCCTGACCTGCCATTTCGGGATGTATCGGTTGGCTATGATCCGCGATGGCTGTGGGTAACCGATCATCATACGCTTCTGGCGCTTTCCAGCATCGGTATATATATGGGGTTAGGACTGATTGAAATTATACTGGCATTCAAAAATAAGGGTGAATCTTTTTTTGATCCGGTGCATCCCGTGCTGAGGAAATTGCGTGCCGGTATCCTGCACATGACCAGCGCTACGCTGATTATATTCGTTGTAAAGTATTTTAACATAGACGACACAGGTGATCACCTGTTTGCCGCCTATATTTCATTCACGATATATCTTACCAGTTTTAATGTGATAAGTCATTCCGGGTTTTTCAGGCAGACTGCCCTTAGTGAACCGCAGAAGTATAAAAGCTCCGGGGTAACAGCCGATGCACAAAAAGAATTACTGGATAAGCTAACAATGTTGATGACGCGCGATAAACCTTTTCTTCAGCCAGGCTTTTCGCTACCGGAGCTTGCCGGTAAGTTAAATACAACGGTTCATGTATTATCGCAAGTGATTAATGATGGCTTGGGAAAGAATTTTTTCGAAATGGTAGCTGCTTATCGTGTTGAAGAAGCAAAGAGATTGTTAAAAGAACAGCCTAATATTAAAGTAGAAGAGATCGCGGAGCAAGTCGGGTATAATTCCAAATCATCATTCAATACAGCATTCAAAAAGATATCTGGAAAAACACCTTCCGAATATCGGTCTGCCTGAATGCTACATCATCACGGATGATTCTTTTTCGGCTGCATGTTTACGTGCGCGGTATCGCACGGTGCCTTTGCCAATACCGAGTATAATCAGTCCTATAAATCCGCACACAACCATCATTCCTACCATGGGTACAGCCGTATTGTTGTGCAGTGCGCTTACGGCAGCGGAAGCCAGCCCGCCAACCCCCATGCGTATACTTCCCTGAATGGCGGCAGCACTTCCGGTTAATTTTGTAAAGGGCGCCAGGGCAAGTGCTGTACTGTTCGGCCCGGTTAATCCTTGTCCAATTAAAAAGATGAACATCATGCCCACGAGTTCATATTTACCATACCATCCTAACGCAGTGCCGCCTACCAGTACAACGCCTACGAGACTTTGTACTATAAGTGTTGTCTTGATGATCTGCTGGCTGCTATATTTCTTTAAGAGTATATGATTTAATTGTGTTGAACCGATGATGGCGGATGCAACGATGGTAAAGATCCATCCATATTCCTGCTCACTGGTGTGATACAGGTTAATGAATACATCGGATGAACCGGCTATAAATGCGAAGGGTGCTGCTGTAGCTATACCTCCCGCAAAGGCATAGATCAAAAATTGTTGCTGCTTGAGGACCGTAGCAAAATTAGAGATTACCGCCTGCGGCCGGAGCGATAAAGAGGCATCGGCACTTCTGCCTTCCGGCAGAAAGAAATATATACATACCATGATCACCGCCATGACGGAAGCGAGTATAATAAATACCAGGTGCCATCCAAATGCAACTGTAACGTATCCGCCAATGGTAGGGGCAATCAATGGTGATACAGCAATCACCAATGTGAGTGATGAGAATGCCTGTGCAGTTCTGTTGATCGGGAACAGGTCGCGCACCAAAGCCTGCGATGCAACCATACCGGCACATCCGCCAATAGCCTGCAGAAATCGCATGGCAATTAATGCATCAATGGAATTTGTCATGGCGCATCCCAGCGATGCTATAATGTATACGATGAGCCCGGCATATAAAGGTATACGCCTGCCGAAGCGATC
>DJFR01000168.1:0-122 GCA_002432545.1 Flammeovirgaceae bacterium UBA5867
TAACGCGCGGTAGGCCCCGTGAATATCTCCGATTACAAAAGTTCTTGCCATCTTTCCTTCACATCTTAAAAAAGCAATCCGTCAAGTTTGCGGCTTATTTTTTCAATAATTACGCTATTTTT
>DJFR01000168.1:259-981 GCA_002432545.1 Flammeovirgaceae bacterium UBA5867
TGGTTGGTACAATGATATATAACCAGAAGGATGGAAAATTTGAAGTAAAGCAAGGCCCTATATTTGCCAACATTATATTGGCCGATGAGATTAACCGCTCGCCTGCTAAAGTTCAGTCTGCGTTGCTCGAGGCGATGCAGGAGAAACAGGTAACAATCGGAGAAACTACTTTTAAATTGGATCGTCCTTTTCTTGTAATGGCAACACAAAACCCGGTTGACCAGGAAGGGACCTATCCACTGCCCGAAGCGCAGGTAGATCGCTTCATGATGAAAGTATATGTGGACTACCCTACGAAAGATCAGGAGATCGAAATCATGCGCAGGATATCCAACATGCAGTTCAACTATAAAGTTACCACCATGCTTACGAAGGAGGAGATCTTCTCTATTCGTGACCAGGTGAATCGCGTAAAAATTTCCGATTCATTAGAGCGCTATATTATCGAGCTGGTATATGCTACNNCGCAGACCACTTGACTATAAATTGAATGAGCAGGCTCAATATATACAGTTTGGTGCATCACCTCGCGCCAGTATAAATATGAACCTTGCAGCAAAAGCTGTTGCCTATATGGAAGGCCGCGACTATGTATTGCCGGAAGATATTAAAGAAGTAGCACTGGATGTAATGAGCCACCGTATACTGCTGAACTACGAAGCCGAAGCAGACAACGTAAAGCCTTCTGATATTATTAAGGTTATATTGAATAAGGTACCCAT
>DJFR01000168.1:1070-43410 GCA_002432545.1 Flammeovirgaceae bacterium UBA5867
GCTATATACTTCAACAATGTTTTATTATCCCCGCGTTATCTGCTTTAAAAAATCTTGTAAAAATTGTTAAGTCCAAATAATTGAAAAGTGTTGATAATCATGGCAGATAGCGAAGTTTCTTCAGGAAGCTTTTAAACGCGCGTTAGCAACGCATTATCTCCTTAACAATTTCGTAACACAGGCGTCTGCATGAGGTAATATTAGAGATAGACCTTTGTGGTAAATAAAAAGGTTTATGTTCAGAAGATTACTTCTTTCATTATCACTGCTCACGCTTGCTGTTTGTGCCCTGGCGCAGTCGGGAACCATTAAAGGCAATGTAAAGGATGCAGTATCCGGTGAAGCAATTATAGGTGCTAACGTTCTTGTAATGGGAACAGCACAGGGTGCACAAGCTGATATAGAAGGGAACTTTGAGATCCCGAAAGTAAAGGCAGGTACTTACTCAATAGTTGTTTCGTTCATTTCGTATAAGACCGATACACTGAAGGATATAACGGTATACCCTGATCAGACTACAATGGTCAATGCAACCATTATGGAGGAGGGTCAGGAATTAACGGAGGTTGTAATTACAGGGGCCAAAGTAACCAACACCGATGTTTCTGTAATAACGGAAATCCGAAAAAGTGATTTGGTTGCTGTAGGTATATCTGCACAACAGATATCGTTATCGCAAGATCGTGATGCCGCACAAATTGTTAAGAGAATTCCCGGAGTAACAATTATCAACAACCGTTTTATTAATGTACGCGGGCTTAGCGAGCGCTATAGCACAGTAATGTTGAACGGTGTAATTGCTCCAAGCTCTGAAGTAGATTCCAAAGCTTTTGCCTTTGATTTGATCCCTAGCTCTATGATCGATAGAATGCTGGTATATAAATCTGGTTCAGCAGAATTGTCAGGTGAGTTTGCCGGTGCAGTAGTAAATATCGAAACCAAAAGTGTAGTAGACGAGAATTCACTGTCTGTAAATATCACTGGAGGTATGCGCCTCGGTACAACCTTCGATGACTTTTATACTTACCAAGGCAGCAATACTGACTGGTTGGGATTTGATAATGGTACACGCCAATTGCCTTCATCTTTTCCAAGCGACAATCTCGGTAATTATTTATATGATGACGCCTCGCGCCAGAAATTGACAGATGCAAGCCGCAGCCTTCCAAATATCTGGGGGAAGAAGAAAAATACAGCTATGCCTGATTTACGTACGACCATCAACTTTTCGCAGGTAGGAAGTATAGGTAGCAAACGTCTCAGCAACATCACTTCCCTTAGCTATACCAACACACGCCAGCATATCGAACAGGAAAATTATTACTACGATCGTTATGTAGCATCTGAGCAGAAAAGCGATCGCAGGTATTTCTTCAACGATGTTCGCGATATGACCAATGTGCGTCTTGGTGTAATTTCAAACTTCACGCTGGAGTTGAATCCTTCCAACAAAATCGAGTTTCGTAACTTATTTAACCAACAGGGAATGTCGCAGGTTACATCCCGAACCGGTATAGAAGATTTCAACCAGTATGAAAACAACAACCTTGCATTAAACTATATGCAGCGTAGCATATATACCGGTCAGCTTTCCGGTAAACATAGCGTGAACGACAGATTGAGTACGAACTGGATATTAGCATACTCGAATACATCTGCGAGCCAGCCAGACTATAGAAGAATTCGTTCACAACGTCAGGAAGGATCAACCGACCCGTTTGCGATTGTACTGCCTCCTAACTCAGGTACACAGGATGCCGGACGTTTCTATTCAGACCTGAGTGAAAATGTATATACGCATGCACTAAACCTGGAGTATAAATTAAACCCGGATGCTGAAGAGAGCAAACAAAGCAAAATCCAGGGCGGATACTATATAGCATCAACAGATCGCGACTTCAAGGCAAGATGGTTTGCTTACGGATGGTCTACATTGAATAATCAGCCTTCTGAAATTCTCGATGACTATACATTCGAAACTATTTTTGCTCCTCAAAATATAGGCTTCTCTTCTACCATGGGAACCGCGCCTTACTTCATTCTGAAAGAAGGAACGAACTTTTCCGATAAGTATACCGGTAAAAATTTACTTACAGCAGGTTATTTAAGCACTACGATCCCGGTAGGTGATTTCAGAGTAGCTACAGGTATACGCGTAGAGTACAATCGTCAGCAACTTAATTCATTTGATACTGATGGAAGCAAGATACATGTGAATAATCCTGTGACGAGCATTCTGCCGTTTCTGAATGTAGCGTATAATTTATCTGAGAAAAACCTGATCAGACTAGCTTATAGCAAAACTGTTAATCGTCCTGTATTCCGTGAGCTTGCTCCGTTTAACTTCTACGACTTCGACCGTAATGCGAACATATATGGTAACGAACATCTGAAGACTGCTGATATTCACAATGTAGACTTACGCTGGGAAAACTATCCTTCTAAATCAGAAAGCATTTCATTCGGTGTCTTCTACAAATATTTCCAGAATCCGATCGAAACAGAATTGGTTGGTGGCTCTAACCTTATATATACTTACCGTAATGCATCTTCTGCGAGAAATTTTGGTGCTGAAGTTGAGATCAGAAAATCATTCGAAACAATTTTTGCAAACAACTTCCTGAAGAACTTCTCTGTAATGCTTAACGCAGCGGTTATTGATAGTGAAGTTGATCTTGGAAATGTTACCAATCAGGAGCAGAAACGTGCTATGCAGGGGCAATCTCCTTATATCATTAACGCAGGTCTGAACTACAATAACTTTGAAAACGGATGGCAGGCTAACGTATCGTACAACGTGTTTGGCAAGCGCATTTTCGCAGTNNTCAAAATCATTCTCTGAAAAAGTTGAATTGAAATTTGGTATACAAGATATACTGAACCAGAAGTATAGGCTGGTTCAGGATTCTGATCGCAGTAAAAGTATAAATGATATAGATGAGCCTATTCAGAATTATAAGCCAGGCCAATACATTACACTGGGCGTAACCTATAAGATTTATTAGCAGATGTAAAGCAGGAGCAAATTGCTCCTGTTTTGCTTTATAGGTTGTTGCCAATAGATAAACAATCGCTAATACTTGCTTAACACGAACATAATACTCTACATATAGTTTTGTCGCAAATTCAAAAAAGAATAATCATGAAAAATCTGAAGAAATTAAGCTACCTGATGGCCCTGTTAGCTTTGTCATGTGCAATGACATTATCGTCTTGCAGTGATGACGATGATGATGATACAGACAACACGACTGAAAATCAGTTGAGTGGTACTATAACAGCTAACACTACATTAGTAGCTTCTAAGAAATATACTCTGGTAGGTAATGTATTTGTTCAGTCTGGTGTTACATTAACTATTGAACCAGGTACTATCATTTTCGGAGATAAAGCTTCAAAAGGTTCACTTGTTATCGATCGTGGTGCTTCCATCAACGCTGCAGGTACAGCTGATAAGCCTATCATCTTCACTTCTTCTGCTCCCGTAGGATATCGTAACTATGGCGACTGGGGTGGTGTTATCATTTTGGGTAAAGCACAAAACAACCAGAGCGCAAGCCAGTCAATTGAAGGTATCTCTGCTACATCTGGCGATGCCGGTAAATATGGTGGAACTGCCGATGACGATAACTCAGGAACGCTTACTTACGTGAGAATCGAGTTTGCAGGTATAGCACTTTCAACTGATAACGAAATCAACGGTCTTACCCTTGGTAGCGTTGGAAGTGGAACAACGATTCATCACATCCAGGTTTCATACTCTGGTGACGACTCTTTCGAGTGGTTCGGCGGTACAGTAAATGCACAATACCTGGTGGCATATCGCGGATGGGATGATGATTTTGATACAGACTTCGGTTACAGAGGTAAAGTTCAGTATGCTGCGTCTTTCCGTGATCCTAACATCGCTGATAAATCAGGTTCAAATGGTTTCGAATCAGATAACGATGGAACTGGTACTACGAACACTCCTAAAACAGCTCCTGTATTCTCAAACGTTACATGGTTCGGTCCTTACGCATATGCAGCGTTAAGCGGTAGTGCAGCAAGTTCTAACTATCAGTTCGGTGGACACCTGAGAAGAAACTCTGATATACAGGTTTACAACTCTGTGCTTGTAGGTTCTAAACTTGAAGCCGTACACTTTGATAAAACTGGTGCTAACGCAGTGTTTGTTGGTAACTATATCGGAAAGTCTGGTGTAAGCGTAAGCAAGGCTGTTAAGAAAGTTACTACTGGTAACAACTTCGATGACTCTAGCTTTGACGCTGATAACTTTATCGAAGCAGATCAGGCTACTGTTGATCTCTCTGCAAAATTTGCTGGTATGACCACAGCTACATCACTTGATATCAATAACCCTTCTGCATTGCTTGCCAATGGTTCTTCACTGTTGAGTGGCGCTAAAGAAGTTCCATCAGGTGTTGAGCAGACTGAATATATTGGTGCATTTAACAGCAGCAACAACTGGATGTCAGGTTGGACAAGCTTCAGCCCTAACACCAACACTTACTAAGAAACATTGTCTTGAATATTTCGAAAAGAGCCCAAGCATTTGGGCTCTTTTTTATTTGGTACATTTACAGTCTTATGCGGATACTCTTTTTTTTAGTAGCAATTACAAGTCTTGCTTCTTGCAATAACAAAGATTACAACCCTGCGCTATATATATCAAAGCCGGGGCAGGATAGTTTGATTTACAGTGTGATCAGGTACGCCTCTAAATTGCCACCGAACTCAAACCATGAAAATAAATTTGAATCACAGTTTGATGAGTATTACCGTTCGGTTGCTGCCGACTATGATATACGTGCGTACTACAGGGATGAGAAAGGCACCCACTATTTTTTAATGACCCGCCCTGCCAGAAGCATTACACCTATGCGCGAAAGTATTGGCTGTAAATTGGTATATGGATCAGATAAACAAATAAGACAATACGAAGAAGTATTTCGAACATGGAAAATGCCCGAAGATCAGCTTAACGAAAAATTTCCAATGTTGTTTGATAAAATGGTAAAGGGCGAGTCACTTGAAAAATTCTATCCCAAGAATGCCGGAGATCAATATATAGAATTTCCCGATGGCAGATTTTATTTCGATAAGACCGAACGAAAATGGCGAGATCATTTGATTGATAGTCTTAATAATCGGCAATGAGCTTCTCCACCGGAATTGTAGCTGAACTAATTCAGATTTAATTCACCTTCCGCTGTCGCTCCTTATGTAACTCCGAGATTTTCTTAATTTGCTCGCCAGCGATTGCTACAGAATCCTGATCAAGTTTGTTCTTTTCTATTTTCTTCAGGAGTAATTCGTTTTCGAGTTTGTTGTTCGCAAGAGCTTTTTCGAGTTGTATTTTCTCGCGTTTGTTGTCTTCAATTTTGGTGAGCAATGTTTTGTTCTCGTTTACAAGACGTTGCTTTTGTTTTTCAACGGCTTGGTAAGCGCGATTCGTTTCATCGATCTGTACTTGAATTTTATCGCGGTAAAATTTTACGCCAAAGTCGTAAAGCATCTTTTCGAGTTCTTTACTCACTGTGGCAGCATCCTCTGTTGCCCATGNNGCAAAAACAGGTACGGTATACGTACGACTGTTGATGACAGGCTCTGCCAACAAGAGAATACCTTCGCTTTGTTTTGGCTTTCCATAAATTTTTAGAAATTTGACGAAGGACGCGTTCACTTCACTCAGTGTTCCATCCAATTCTACTGCATAACCTTCCGCGACTTCTCCCTTAACGTTGGAGTTTTCTTTTTTTACTTTTACCGTCTGAGCTGACATTGATAGCATACTGAACAGCAGTAGTGCGATCAGTGTAAACTTTTTTGTGAAGAACATGTTTAAAGTATATTTTAAATTATAGGGCATCAAAACTAAATAAAAATTGAGTTCGAAAAATATATTAATCACTGGAGCTTCCGGACTGATCGGAACACGACTAACAGAATTACTTCTTGAACAGGGGCACCAGGTATCGCACCTGAGTCGTAACCACAGCCGAAGCAAGGCAAGAATATACCTGTGGGATATAGATAAGAAGCAGGTAGATCCGCATGCCTTTGAGGGGATTGATACCATTATTCATTTGGCAGGTGCTGGTGTTGCTGATAAACCTTGGACGGATAAACGTAAATGGGAGATATTAAAAAGCCGGACACAGTCAACCAAGTTGCTGTTTGAAGAACTGCAGAAACGTAAACATTCAGTAACCACGTTCATCTCGGCCTCCGCGATTGGATATTATGGTTTTGAAGACAACGAAAAGTTACACAAGGAGAATGACGATTCAGGAACGGATTTTCTTGCCAATGTAGTTCGCCAGTGGGAAGCAGAAATCGACCGCATTAGCGAATTAAGCATTCGTGTTGTAAAGATCAGAATCGGTATAGTATTAAGTGGAAAGAGCGGTGCGTTGAAAGAACTTGTAAAGCCGGTAAAATATTATGCAGGCGCTCCGCTGGGTTCGGGCGATCAGTATGTGAGTTGGATTCATATCAATGATCTTGCTGCTATATTTATACGCGCTATACAGAATGAAACGATGGAGGGGGCTTACAATGGTGTAGCACCTCACCCGGTCACGAATCGCGACCTTACGAAAGCAATAGCCACTCAGTTGAATAAGCCGCTTTTTCTTCCGGCCGTGCCAGCGTTCGCATTAAAGGTGTTGTTGGGTGAAATGGCTAATCTTGTATTGAAAGGCAGCAAGGTATCTTCCGAAAAAATAGAGCAGGCAGGATTTAAATTTCAATATGATAAAGTAGAGAAGGCGTTGGCAGACCTTCTTCCTAAAAAGATATAGGCTAAATATATACCATGAGTTTGGTGTTTGATCAGAATGCTTTGTTCATCACAAACTCCTGTTGCAGGAATCGTTCGCGTGGAGCGAGCTCGCGTAGTTTTAATTTTTCAGGAAGACTATCGGGATCGCCCGGGTAGCCCACGGCTATAAATACACCAACGTCATATATATCGGGTATATTAAAGCTCTCAATTGCTTTTAAGTGATTGAACCCTGCCATTTGTCGAACCTGCAATCCCATCTCCACCGCTTGGAGCGACAAGAAAGAATTTGCTCCACCGAGGTCGTACATAGCGTGAGCGTTGGTACTGCCATAGTGTGTAAATTCTTTTCGGGCCAGGCTTAGTATAAGAAGTGGTGCATCTTTAACCCATATTCGGTTGCCCTCGTTGAGACAGTCAAACATTTTATTCCAGAGTTCTGGCTGTTCCTGTGTTGCATAAATATATACCCATGGTTGCTCATTGCTGCTGGAGGGTGCCCAGCGCGTAGCTTCAAACAACGAGCAAATTTTGTCTGCAGTAATAGGCTCATTTGAAAAAGCACGAATGCTTCTGCGTTTTTTTATCAGATCCAGAACCGGGTGTTCTATGCTGGACGATTTTTCCATTGCTGACATAACTAATTTATTTTTCAAAGTTACACATTCTCCAAACCAAGAAACAATATGGTTATAACAGTGGTTCTTTTCGCATCTCAATCATTGTCATGTTCGTTTCAATCGGGATTTGTAAAATATTTGTAAACTTGTTATCGACCTGTAAAAGGATTTAACGATGATTCGGTATACAACCACCATTTTAAAGTTTAACAAGAAAGGCGAAAAGACTGGCTGGGTTTACATTGAAATCAGCGAGAGCCTCGCGCAGAAACTCAAGCCAGACACGCGCGTATCGTTTCGTGTAAAGGGTTTACTGGACCACTATGCTTTTGAAAAAGTGGCTTTGTTGCCGATGGGTGATGGAACGTTTATAATGCCGGTAAATGCTACCATGCGTAAAGCACTTGGTAAAAAAGAAGGCGATAGAATAAAGGTTCAGATGGATATAGATGAACGCAAACTCACACTATCGCCCGACCTGATGAAATGTTTAAAAGAAGAGCCAGAATCATTGGCGTTCTTTAAGTCGCTCACGATGTCGCACCAGGTTTATTTCAGCAAGTGGATTGAAAGCGCCAGGACAAGCGCTACAAAAACTAAAAGAATTGTTATGGCATTAACAGCCTTCAGCAAGAAACAAGGCTACCCAGAAATGATTCGAGAGAACAAAAATAAATTCTAGTATACTGTTGAATATATATAGCACACAGATGTTGCAGCAAGATATAGTTCCGCTGCAACACCTGTATATAATTTAGATCGCTCCGCCTTTGATCTCATCCACAACACCTGGATCAAGCAATGTTGTTGTATCACCAAGATTAGCAGTATCGCCTTCAGCAACTTTTCTCAGAATTCTGCGCATGATTTTTCCTGATCGTGTTTTCGGAAGTCCGCTCACAAACTGAATCTTGTCAGGCTTGGCTATAGGGCCGATGATCTTAGACACTGTTTCTTTTATCTCCGCACGAAGTTTATCTTCTTCACCCGGTTTTTCATAGCAGATCACAAAGGCATATATACCCTGTCCTTTTATGTCATGCGGATAGCCTACAACAGCGGTTTCGCATACAGCAGAATGTTCATCAATGGCACTTTCAATTTCAGCAGTACCAAGATTGTGGCCCGATACAATGATGATATCGTCTACCCGGCCCGTTATACGATAGTATCCATCTTCGTCACGCTTGCAACCATCGCCAGTAAAATATTTTCCAGGGAAGCTTGAAAAGTATGTTTCACGAAAGCGCTGATGGTCACCATATATAGTACGCGCCATCGAAGGCCATGGATATTTTATAGTGAGTCTTCCCTCAATATTATTCCCCTGTATCTCCAGGCCGCTTTCATTCATTACGGCAGGCTGTACACCCGGTAGCGGCAACGTTGCGTGTGCAGGTTTGAGCTTGGTAACATTGGCAATAGGTGATATCATAAATCCTCCGGTTTCCGTCTGCCACCACGTATCAATTACCGGGCATTTATCTTTACCAATATACTTGCTATACCATTGCCACGCTTCTTCATTAATGGGTTCGCCAACACTTCCTAAAACTTTTAGCGATGAAAGATCATACTTCTCAACAAAACTGAGAGGAGCCTGTTGCAACGAGCGTATAGCCGTAGGCGCAGTATAGAATATATTTACTTTATGACGTTCAATCGCCTGCCAGAACCTTCCCCAGTCAGGCCATGAAGGTACGCCCTCAAACATAACGGTTGTTGCGCCTGCAGATAATGGTCCGTATAAAATATAGGAGTGACCGGTAACCCATCCTATATCCGCTGTACACCAGAATACTTGTCCTTCGTGATACTGAAAGGCTGTTTGAAAAGTATAGTTCGTATATACCATATAGCCACCGCAGGTGTGAACCATACCCTTTGGTTTACCGGTGGAGCCTGAAGTATAGAGTATGAAGAGCATGTCCTCAGCATCCATTTCTTCCGCTTCACATTGCGGGGCTGCATTTTTTATTTCTTCATGCCACCACACATCACGACCGGTTTTCATAGGAGCGTTCGAACGTATATGTTCTTTAACAATAACTTTTGTTACATCCGGGCAACTTTCCAGTGCCTGATCAACAATGCCTTTAAGATTTATAGTCTTGTCACCACGATATGCACCGTCTGATGTGACAACAATTTTACAACCTGCATCGAGAATGCGATCGCTCATGGATTTAGCAGAGAAGCCTGCAAATACAACAGAGTGTACAGCACCTATACGCGCACATGCCAACACAGCGTAGGCAAGTTCTGGTATCATAGGCAGGTAAATACATACCCGGTCTCCCTTCTTCACACCATTTGCTTTGAGCATGTTTGCGGTGCGGCAAACCTCCTCATATAGGTGTTGATACGTTATATGTTTAGCGCTGTCTTCAGGATTGTTAGGTTCCCAAATGATAGCAGTTTGATTGGCACGTTTAGCAAGGTGACGATCCAGACAGTTTTCAGTAATATTTAGTTTCCCTCCTATAAACCACTTTACTTCCGGTTTTAGAAAATCCCACTCAAGCACTTTATCCCATTTCTTTCTCCAATAGAAATGACTGGCGACTTCACTCCAGAAATTTTCGGGATGTTCTACGCTTTTTTTATACTGTTTTTGGTAGTCTTCAAAAGTTCTGATCACGTTCATGGTNNGGATATAAAAACAAGTGTGATAAAATTCTATCCTTTTTCCGGAAATTCAAATTTTGTTTGTAGTGTGTTCCGACACACTGTAAAAAATTTTGTAAATTCAGTAACTACTATACAGGATGGAAATACTTCGTACTTGATTACATGTACTCTTGCAACAAGCCTATAGTCAGGTTTGAAGTGTTTGTGTAAGCGTTCGAAGTTTGAACAGAAGCGTTGAAGGGCCTTCAGTCAATTGAAGAATTGTATGATAGAATCCGTGGTAGATAGTACATTGAAACCTCTTAGCGAGAGTATCCTCCGTACAATTTTGTACTACGATATTTTCAATTATCCTTTGAAAGCAGACGAAGTTTACCGGTTTCTGCCTACGAATCATGTTTCAAAACATAGTGTTGAAGCAGAGCTGAAAGATCTTTCATCAAAAGGATACCTATATCAGTTCGATGACTTGTTCTGTGCACAGAATAGTAAAGAATTAGCAGAGCGCAGACGCAAGGGTAATACAGAAGCTGAAAAACTTCTTGATGTTGCGCGTGCGAAAGGTAAATTTATATCGGGTTTTCCTTTTGTGCGCGGTGTACTGGCATCTGGATCCCTATCAAAGGGATATATGGATGAAAATTCGGATCTCGATTTTTTCGTTATTACCAAACCAGGGCGACTGTGGGTGGCCCGTATGATACTGGTACTTTATAAGCGTATCTTTCTTTTAAATTCACATAAATACTTCTGCGTAAATTATTTTGTAGACTCCGATCACCTGGAGATCGAAGAGAAGAATATGTTTACAGCCACGGAGCTGGCAACCGTTATACCATTATGCGAGGCCGATCTATATACCCGCTTGTTTAAAAGTAACGGTTGGCTTACCGGTTTTTTCCCGAACTGTAAACAGCGTTCGCTCGATGCCGTGGTGCCGGCTTCCAATAGCGTTGTAAAGAAAATATTAGAGAATATAATTGATTTGGCAGGAGGCAGTTGGTGGGAAAATTACTTTATGAAGCTTTCGCTGAAGCGCTGGGAAAGTATATATAAGAAGCAGTATGCGAACAGCGACTTTAAAGTAGCTTTTAAAACAAAGAAGTATGTTTCCAAAAATCATCCGCGTAATTATCAGAAAAAGGTAATCGAACTATATCGCGAAAAGATGGAGGGGTTCAGTAAAAAATTTAACATTGTATGGAAGGCATGAAGCGAACAGCTCTTTTTACTCATTCATACTTTTATAAATTCGACTGGAAGCAGTGGCAGTTCAAGCAGCCGTATCCTCCGTTGGCAACCATACTTGCTGCAGCCGTTATTCGTGAAGCTGGTTTTCAGGTGGCATTATTTGATATAGCACTCAAGGATTCTCCTGCAGAAGTTGCCGATGCCATTGAGAAGCACGACTCATCATACTTTATTATATATGATGACGGCTTCAACTACCTCACCAAAATGTGTCTCACCAACATGCGTGAAGCCGCATTCGAAATGGCGAGAACAGCTAAAGAAGCAGGTTGTATTGTAATAGCATCAAGCTCGGATGCAGCCGATCACTACGAGAAATACCTTAACCATGGTGTTGACTATGTTGTTCGTGGTGAAGGCGAAGAAACACTGAAAGAACTTTTACTCACGTTGGATGCGAATGGTGATACAAATAAAATAACGGGTATAGCCTATAGGAAACAAGCTGAAACGATAACGACTCCGGCTCGGCCTGTAATGCGCGACATCGATGTACTGCCATTGCCTGCCTGGGACCTGGTTGATATAGAATCATACCGCCAGATATGGGTGAAGCATCACGGATACTTTTCGCTAAATATAGCGACCACGCGTGGTTGCCCCTATAAATGTAACTGGTGCGCCAAGCCTATCTATGGCAATCGCTATAATTCACGAAGTCCCGAGCATGTACTTCGCGAGATTGAATTTTTACTCGAGCACTATCAGCCTGATCACTTCTGGATGTGCGATGATATATTCGGATTGAAACCCGGATGGGTACAGGAATTCCGTGATCTGATTCGGAAAAAGAATTTAAAATTCAGGTATAAAATTCAGTCGCGTGCAGATTTATTGCTGCAGGAAGATACAGTGGAGGCCCTGGCACAATCAGGTGCAGATACCATTTGGGTGGGTGCTGAATCGGGCTCGCAGAAAATTCTGGATGCGATGGATAAAGGCACAACCATTCAGCAAATACATGATGCCACCCGGTTGATGAAACAGAAAGGAATTAAAGTTGCTTTCTTTTTGCAGTTCGGATACCTCGGTGAAACGAAAGAAGATATTGATGCCACCATTGCCATGGTGCTTGAACTGATGCCCGATGAAGTAGGTATCTCTGTTTCATATCCGTTGCCCGGTACGAAATTTTATAACACCGTAAGGGAGCAGCTTCGTGAAAAACAGAATTGGAGTGATTCGGACGACCTGGCGATGATGTTTAAAAGCACGTTCACAAGCGAATACTATAAAGAATTACATCGATACGTACACAGCATGTACCGGAAACGCAAGGGGTATATCATATTAAAGAAACTTGCCCGCAATCCGCTACGTGTAAACTATAAAGATTTACGCACAGGACTCGCAACTTTTTACTATATTCCTACTGCTTTCGCACAGCGAATAAAACTGAAGGGACTGGTTGCTGCAGGGTCTTGATTGGTGAATTATCCATTTTATGAGAAGAGTTTTTAGATACGTATTGCTTACTATATAAACTATATATGCGTATGGCTGCTCCGTTCGATCACATCGCCTCTACCTACGACTCTGTTTTTACACAGAGCGCTATCGGCCAGTTACAACGCAAACAGGTATGGCAATATCTGGAACAGATTACTCCGGAACTGCGCGGACTCGAAATTCTCGAATTGAATTGTGGCACTGGTGAAGATGCTGTGCTGTTTAGTGAGAAAGGATTCAATATTGTTGCAACGGATGTGTCGGAAGAAATGCTGAAAGTAACGCAGCAAAAGGCGCATCAGTTCTCCATGCAAAGCAAGATCAGCTCACATTACCTTGATCTTGATAGTTTTGATGAAACCCTGTTCGATAAAAAGTTCGATCTGGTATTTTCAAACTTTGGCGGATTGAATTGTATCAACCCGGAATCGCTGAAAAAGTTATTGCAGAAATTGCCACATATACTCAATCCGAAAGGAAGATTTGTGGCCGTGATCATGCCTAAATTCTGCCTGTGGGAATCGCTATATTTTCTCGCCCGCTTTCAATTCAAAAATGTTTTCCGCAGGTGGAGACGCGAAGAAGTGCTGGCTGATCTGCACGGTATGTTTGTTAAAACCTGGTACTTCCGCCCATCACAGATCAAAGCATGGTCGTCTCAGAATTTTAATACGGTTAGTAGAAGGCCGGTAGGCTTTGCGTTACCACCGTCTTACCTGGAGAAATTCTTCGAGCGCAGAAAACGCCTCTTATTCGGATTGAATATCATCGAGCGGAAACTCTTTAACATTTCGCTTCTCTCCGGTATGTCCGATCATTTTATTATTGATCTGAAGCTGCGATGAGTGTACTTCTTACGCACGGTTATTTTCTGGCAGATGATGTAAAGGAACAAAGCATCATGCGGCCGTATGCGCCTTTGGGTATACTCTATATTTCGGCTTACCTCGAGCAGCACGGTATAGATAACGAAGTTTTCGACACCACATTCTCCACTAAAGATAAATTCAGAAATCACCTTCATCAACATCAACCAGCCATCATAGGTATATATGCAAACCTGGTGACCAAACTGAATGTACTGGAAAACATTCACTTTATACGCGAAAACCTTCCCAACAGTAAAATTATACTCGGTGGCCCTGATGTTCGCTACAACGCAAAAAAATACCTGGAAGCAGGTACTGATCTCATAGTACTCGGTGAAGGCGAAGCTACTATGCTTGAGCTTGTTCAGGCTATATATGCTGATCCCGGAAGAATACTATCAAAAGAAACGTTAGATAAAATACGCGGCATAGCATTTCTGCACGAAGGCAATGTTATTGAAACACCGGAACGCGACAAGCTGAAAGATCTCGATCAACTTCCGATCCCCAATCGAAAAAAAATAGATCTTCATTTATACCTGGATGCCTGGCGAAAATTTCACGGCTCAAATGCTATATCTGTCAGCACCATGCGCGGCTGCCCCTATACATGCAAATGGTGCAGTCGTGCGGTATATGGATTAAGCTATAGAAGACGCTCTCCGGAAACAGTTGTACAGGAACTGGAGCTATTGAAGAAAGAGTATAATCCGGATGCACTCTGGTTTGTTGACGATGTTTTTACCATCAGTCACAAGTGGCTTACTTCTTTTCGCGATGAGCTTAAGAAAAAAGATATACTCATTCCCTACGAGTGTATAACAAGAGCTGATCGTATGAATGAAGAAGTGATCAAGATGTTAAAAGAGACGGGTTGCTTTCGTGTGTGGATCGGAGCAGAGAGTGGATCACAACGCGTGATTGATTTGATGGATCGCAGGGTAGATGTAAACCAGGTGCGCGATATGATCAAGCTTACCAAAAAACATGGAATACAGACCGGTACATTCATCATGCTGGGTTATCCAGGCGAAACCGAAGCCGACATCGAAGAAACTATCCAGCATTTAAAAGAATCAGATCCCGATCATTTTACAATTACTGTAGCGTATCCTATTAAGGGAACAGAACTATACCAGGAAGTAGAGGCAACACAAACTCCGGATCTGGATTGGTCTACCACCACCGATCGACAGATTGATTTTGAACGCATGTATTCGCGCAGGTATTATGATTATGCGGTGAAGCATGTTATCAGTGAAGTAAACTATACGAAACTTAAGCACGCGCCTTTTACCTGGAGGCGTATGAAATACAAAGCAGTGTCATCTGCAAGTAAAATGGGCATGTGGATGGCCCGGCAAAATTTTTCACAGCTAAAAATCTTTTAGTGAAAAAGCAGGACATTTCTTTTGTGTTTTCCATTATTGATTCCCGCTACAAAAGACAAGGGATATATATTATTTTTTTACTTATTGTTAGTTCTGTTTTTGACCTGTTCAGCCTGGCTTCTTTTATTCCTTTGATTTTGCTGGTACTCGATCCGAATGAAAGCATAGCGTCATCCTGGATTGGTACAGTTTCAGATTTTACCGGTATATACGACCACACGCTTACAGGTATAGCACTTACTATTGTTGTTTTATTGCTTATCATTTTAAAGAACCGGTTTAATCATTGGGTAACTTTTAAGAAAGCATCACTCGGCTATCACATTGCGAGCGATATAGCAACCCGGGCACTCTCGAATTACTTCACTATTCCATATGCAAAATTTGCAGAAGCAGATTACAGTAAGGAGGTAAATGGTATTATCAATATGCCAATTACGTTCGCCAATAATTTTGTTATACCAGCCGGTACAATACTGGCTGAGCTATGTATAGCGGTTATGCTCCTTGTTACGGTATCAATATATAATATATACCTACTTTTATTTATCACAGCTATTGTCGCACCGGTTGGCTTGGTATATTTAATAAAGCGCAGACAGTTACGCACGGTAAGTAAAGAATTGAAATCGGCTTATCCACAACTGCTGAAGCATACATTGCAAAGTGTTGAAGGACTTACCGAGATTCGATCGTTTGGGAAAGAAGATTTTTTCAAGAATCGTTTCCAAAAATCCTATCACCATTTGGGAAAGCTGTTTTCAAAAGATCACACAGCCAGCGTAAATGCTGCGCGAATAACAGAAGTAGTAGCTGCAGCGTGTATAGGGACTGTAATTATATATGTATTGTTCAGTAAACAAAGTTATGAACAAACAGTATTGTTGATAACAATTTATGCCGGGGCAGGCTTTCGGGCGATTCCTTCTATAAATAGGATGTTTAGCGCATCACTTCAAATGAAAACGCATGAGTATGTAATAGATGAGATAAAGCAGATGCTGGCTGTTGAAGGAAAAGCTCCTGATCAAGCCGGTATAGCGTTACCATTTAAAACTTCCATCAGTTTAAACGACATCTCCTTCACACACACAAATGATCAGCACATATTAAAAGATATGCAGCTAACGATCCACAAAGGTGAGAAGATTGCCCTGATGGGTAAATCGGGAAGCGGCAAGACAACCCTTTTATTGTTGTTGATGCGCTATATTACTGAGCAGTCGGGCACCATTACTGTTGATGGTGTGAAAATCGAAGCACAACATAACGCGAGCTTCCGCAAGCTTATAGGCTATGTGCCGCAAAGTCCATATATACTCGATGCTTCCATGGCCGAGAATATTGCTTTCGGAATAGAAGCGTCTGAAATTGATAATACGAAAATAGCGAAACTTGTTTCTGATCTTGATCTTCAATCGTGGGTTGATACTTTACCACAGGGTATACATACCCGCATAGGCGAAAGAGGCACAAAGATATCAGGGGGCCAGCGACAACGACTGGCTATAGCACGTGCATTGTATTATAATGCGGAAGTGTTGTTGTTGGATGAAATAACCAATCAGCTAGACAGACAAACAGAGGAGGCTGTGATGAATTTGCTGAAGCATAAAGTTTTTGAAGACAAGACTATTATTTTTATCACGCATAAACCAGATCTTTTACACTACTTCCATTCTGTTTACACAATAGAACAGGGAAAGCTTGAGAGTATATTACCGCAGCCTGTTCATTCCTGAATGTCATCATGGAGTCTCATACTATATCTTCTCTTCCTTTTATCAGTATTATTCTTCCAACGTATAACCGGGCGCATCTTGTAATTGAAACGATTGACAGCATTCTGAATCAAAGCTACATACATTGGGAGCTGATTGTTATTGATGATGGATCTGATGATGATACCGCGACACTGATATGCAAAATTAAGGATGACAGAATAAAGTATTTCAAATTGAATCACACCGGAAAATTGGGAGAGGTTCGAAATGCCGGTCTGGAGAAAGCAACAGGCGAGCTGATCGCTTTCGCTGACTCAGATGATTTGTGGAGATATGATAAATTGGCTATACAGGTAAGACTCCTGCAGGAACATAAGCAAGCAAAGTTTATTATTTCGGATGGCGAGGTGTTTGGTGAAATCAATGGAGCATCAGCCCCCCGCGAAAGTTTTTTCGAAGGATCACTGGTATGGCCTATCCTGCAAGAGAAGCGTTTTGTATTCTATACACCTTCATGGCTATTCAGAAGGAATGCTCTGGAGTCTGTCGGAATGATTGATGAGACTTTAAGCGGTGGCTCTGAGTTCGAATTCTTTCTACGAATGTGCGCAGCCTGCAAAGGTATATTTACTAACGAGCGACTGGTTAAAATAAGACGACACGCAGGAAACCTCACGGCTAATCCTGCAATTGGTATTAACCGGTATTCCAACATGATGCAAATTGTTAAGAACTTGTATTACGCAAAGCATTTAACGACACATCAATATCGATTGTTGATGAGCAATTATCAGTATAAGATAGGGTTGTTCTATAGCAATAGTAAAGACTACAAGCATGCAGTATCCAATTTTATCGGCTGTATTAAATTTACCCCTTGGCAGTGGAAAGCCTGGATCCGATTAGTATCGGCAGGATTCAGACACTATATTTAGGGGATGCTTTCAAAAAAGAATATCCTACTTATTGCGCCTTCCTATCATGGTTATCAGGATTTCTTAAAAAGCACCTTAGAGGAATTAGGCGCTTCCGTTGTGTTAGTTGAGAACAAAGCTTTCAAGTATGATCCGCTCAATAAAGGCACCCAATGGTTCGAAGCTTTATTTTGTAAAAAGAGCAAGTATATACGGAAGCAACTCATTCCTGTATGCAACAGAAAGTTTGATGCGTGCCTGTTTATTAACCTCTTCTCCTTTCATCCATCCATCATTGCCAGCTTAAAGAATGCCAATCCATCGATTAAGTGTATCCTATATATCTGGGATAATATACGTGGTTATACATGGCAACCGTTCTTTAAATATTTTGATGATGTATTTACATTTGATCCCGTAGAGGCAGAGGCGTTTACTATAAAATATCTTCCTAATTTTTATCCGGATATTAAAACAGACGATACCGGTGAAATTAAATTCGATCTTCATTTTGTAGGATCGCTTCAGGCACATCGCTTAACAATTCTGGAAAGAATTTTAACAATATACCGCGATCGGAAGAAGAATATGTTCTTTTACCTGCACGTTCCCGCTGTGTATAATAAATTCAGAAATAACAGCGTCATATATACTTTCGCACGCCTTTTTCCTCGTAAGTTTAATGGTTATAAGCGACAGTATCAGATTCAAAAAGGCGACCTGCAGCATGAACTCATTCATCGTAACCCTATGAAGCTTAACCTAACCATTAAGTCCATGGCACAATCGCATTGTGTTATTGATCTTCCCTATCCATCGCAAACAGGAAGTACACATCGTGTTGTGCAGGCGCTGGCACTAGGTAAGAAAGTGTTGACAACAAATCGATCTGCTATACAGGAATCGTTTTACCATCCAGACTGGATCAGGGTTATTGCTGAACCAATTGCGGATATAGATTGGAACTGGATATATAGTAAACACAATCATCAACCTGATATGAAAGCGCTCCGCATGGACAATTGGCTGCTAAAGGTATTTGCCTCTGTCCGTTAATGTAAATATATAGTTGCAGTTTGCTGAACAGTCCACTGAATATCGTGTTGATGTGTCCAGTTGCGGGCTAAGATTTTTGTTTGATCTATGTAATCTTTGTCTGCTAATTTTTCAATCACAATTTTTGCCAGTGCTTCATAGTCTTTAACTGCAACAGTTGAACAACATTGTGGCAGGTCGAACATCAATCCCACGGCAGTTCCGAATACAAGTACACCAGCGCTCATAGCTTCTGTTACTACTTCGCATTGTCCTTCTGAAAGTGATGTATGGAGGAGTACATCTGCGCGATGGTAAAATTCCGGTAACTGTTCATAGGCAACAGGTTTAACGAGTGTTACGTGCTCTTGCAGTTTCAGAGTCTCAATTAAATTATGAATTTGCTTTTCCGATGTGCCGGTTCCAATAATCGTAAGATGCGCGTTGATTTTTTTTCGGATGATATCAAAAGCAAGCAAGAGCGTAACCTGGTCCTTTACCGGGTGAAAGTTGCCGATATGCAGGAACTGCAGAGGATCTTGAAGCGGGATATCGCGGTAGGTAAATAGCTGTGTATTTATACCCCATGGAATTACAAGTGGCTGCGCTTTGAGTCCATACCGTTTTAGATTTTCGGTAAGATAGTATGTGAGTACCGTTGGCGTTGTGGCATGATTTAATGTCCATATAACAAACTTGCGTGGAAGAATGCTTCGTAGCTGTCCGTAATTAATTTCCGGCAAGGCTATAGCATCGCCACCCAATACACTAACTATACTTTTTACTTTGAAGAACTTGCCAAGCAACACTGCCAGGAATCCTGAAGGCAATACCCAGAAGCCATGGATCGCATCAAATCGCTTTGCACCATGCTCTTTTCTGAAGAGTAGGAACAATGAAAAGCTTTTAACAAAATTATTGCGCGAAGGAATACTAATGAGTTTGAATCCCTCTGGTATATATCCCTCATTTACTTTGAACAGTGAGAAAACGACAATGTCAAATTGTTTGGCAAGTTCTTTTACTTGTCGCTCGAGCACTGGCACGCCCATATTATTCGGTCCCGTTCCTATTCCGCCGGGAATAATAATGGCTATTCTTTTTTTCGATATACTCATTTGAGTTGATAGATAACGGAAAGCATTTTACGGGATATAGCGTTGAAGGAAAGTTCTTGTTCATATTGAGCAAGCACTTTTTTTTGTTCTTCGTTAATTTTGATCTTCGTACTTTTTAATAGCGCATTTTTTAGCGCTTCTGCATTATTAGCTTCAAAAATAAAACCGACCTTTGCATGGTTAGTCATCATACGAAAAGATGGAATGTTTGAAAGTATAGGAATGCATCCGCATGACATAGCTTCACATACGGCAGTGCCACTCCCTTCATAATGCGATGTGGAAATGACAAATGCTGCCCGGTTATACCACGATAGTAATTCCGAATGGTTTACGTCTTCGATTAACGCAATCTGCTTTGCTGCACCACCCTCGTCCAGCAGCAGCTTTGTTTCACGAAGAAGCATATCGCCTCTGAAAATTAAGATTAGCTTTACTTCGGGTTTTATAGCGGCAAATTGCTTAAAAGCTTTTATCAAAGTAAAAGGGTCTTTGTTAGTATCGAGTCGGCCAACCCAGATATAGGTTGTAGTATATTCAGGTGTTGCTTTTTGTATTTCTTCTATAGGATAGAATGTAGATGAGACCTCCATTACTTCGTGAACTTTGGAAATGTCTTTCAGCTGCCGGACTTTTATCCACGGAGCAGCTAGATCGTTGGAAGCAAAAAAATACGCTGCTATATATCGGTCTGCTATTTTCTGTAAAAACTTTTTATGAAGGCGTAATGGCTTTTCGGCATGATGCTGTACAACAATTTTCACTTGTTTGCTTAACATGAATCGAAGCAGTAGTAGTTGCCACGGAAATACCAAGCCATGTACTATTATCACATCGGGGTGTAAACGTTTGATATAGCGATTTACCCGGAGCGGAAATATACCCTGCCATTTCTTAAGATTCAGAAAATGATATTCAACCCCCTGTCTTTGAAGAACGCCTTCATAGGAAATACAGTGAATACTTTTTACTGTAGCGCATTCTTTCATGCTATCCAGTATACCTGTAAAGAAGCTAAGGTGATTTAACCATGCAACCGGATCATATTGCTCCTGGCAGCGAGCGTATGACAGGTGAATGATATTCATAAGAAGAGATTGTGGATTACAATTCAATAAAAGTATAAATCCTTTTTGAATCCCGATAGCGAATAGTTGGATTAATAAAATCCCGAATCAAAAAAATACTTTTTTACGAGGCATCCTTTCGGAAGCGGTCTTCGTCCTGTACGTGGCTAATCATGCGATCGTAGTAAAAATCGGATAAGCCGAAATCAGGTGTTATCTTTAGTAAGGTTATGAATAAAGT
Organism: Flammeovirgaceae bacterium UBA5867; assembly: GCA_002432545.1. Taxonomy (GTDB): domain Bacteria; phylum Bacteroidota; class Bacteroidia; order Cytophagales; family Cyclobacteriaceae; genus Ohtaekwangia. The sequence goes on from DJFR01000168.1 coordinate 22,168, forward strand.
AATTCTGTTTAATCCCAAGAGTGCGCGCGCGAAGCATCGCATACCCAATTCTATATTACAGGTTGGTGCTTCTATTCAGGGAAAATATGAATACGTTTTTGTAGATGGTAATCTGGAGAAAGATCCGTGGGTAAAAATTTCAAACTACCTTAAAACCGGTGAGTTTAAATTTTTTGGCAGCACAGTAATGCCGGGCCCGCAATTAAGTCAGGCTATACCGTATAGTAAAAAAATTCGTGAGCTCTTTCCGGATGTTATTACAGTGTGGGGCGGATACTTTGCTGCGAACCAGTATAGATCGGTATTGCAATCTGATTTTGTCGATTTTGTAATTAACGGTCCTGGTGATGAAGCGTTTCCACAATTGCTGGACGCATTGACAAACAATCAATCATACGAGTCTATTCAGAACCTGATCTATAAGAAGAATGGCAACATCATTAAAACGCGACAAGCTCCTTTACTCGATCAGGATACGCTGCCGCAGTTTCCTTATGAAAGACTGAACTCTTTTTATCCGGTAAGAAATTATTTGGGTAAAACATTTTTAGGGAAGCGTACTGCATCGTATCACTCCAGTTTTGGTTGCCCGTTTACTTGCTCATTCTGTGCAGTGGTGCCTATCTATAATGCCCGTTGGAAAGGTAAATCTGCGCAGCTTATATACAATGATGTAAAGTATCTGAAAGATGTGCATGGTGCCGATGCCGTGGAGTTTCACGACAATAACTTTTTTGTAAACGAGAAAAGAACAGTAGAATTTTCAAAGCTTATAAAGAATGAGAATATAGCGTGGTGGGGAGAAGGACGAATAGATACAATTGATAAATATAGCGATGAGTCACTTGCCATAATGCGCGAAGCAGGTTGCCGCATGATCTTTCTTGGAGCGGAAACCAGCAACGATGAATTGCTGAAGAAGATGGATAAAGGCGGTACGCAGTCTACCGAGCAAATGAAACTGTTTGCTGCCCGCATGAAAAAGTTTGATATCATTCCAGAGTATTCATTTGTACTTGGCTTCCCTGCGGAAACTCCTGAAAAGGTAATGGCACAAATCGATCAGGATATACGCTATATTAAACAGATAAAGGAAATAAATCCCGACACAGAAATTATCATCTATGTATATAGCCCTGTGCCGACAGAAGGTTCAGAGATGTATGAACAAGTGAAGAAGTCAGGTTTTAGTTTTCCCGAACGTTTAGAGGATTGGCTTAACCCAGAGTGGCAGAATTTCGATCTGCGGAAAAATCCGCTTACGCCCTGGCTCACGCCTCGTATGATCAATAAGATACTTGGTTTTGAAACTGTACTGAATGCGCAATACCCTACTGTATCAGATTTTAAACTTACCGGTATACAGAGAAATGTAATGCGCTTACTCTCAGGTGTGCGCTATAAGTTAAACCTCTTTGAGTTTCCGTATGAGTTAAAAGCACTTCAAAAATACTGGCTGCACTACCGACAACCCGAAATAGAAGGATTTTTAATGGAGTGATGCTGTGAATACGCGCAAGAAAATTCTGAACCTGCTACATCCTATACTAAAACCATTATCACAATGGTATTTGTCGCGTACACGCAGTTACAGGTATCAAAGCATTAACTTGCAGATATACCCCGGTGTATTTCATCCGGGATTGTTCTTCAGCACAAAAGTGTTGCTTAATTACCTGAACACTCAGAATATAAAAGGAAGCACTTTGCTCGAGTTAGGTGCCGGCAGCGGACTGATCGCTATATATTGTTCACAGCAGGGTGCACGGGTTACAGCAAGTGATGTAAACCCTGTTGCTATAAAAAACCTGAAAGAGAATGCTGATGCTAATAATGCAGACATTGAGATTGTATTATCTGATCTGTTTGATAACTTAAATCCCGGTGCGTTTAGCTGGATCATTATAAACCCTCCGTATTATCCGAAGCAAGTAGCGAAAGACAGTGAACGCGCGTGGTACTGCGGAGAGAACTTTGAGTACTTCGAAAAGTTATTTACACAGTTGAAGACTGACTTTCTGGATCATCAGAAAATCATCATGGTTCTCTCTGAAGACTGCAACATTGCCAGGATCAAAGCTATAGCGGCATCAAGAAATATAGACTTGAAAACTATATACCAACAACAACTTGCCGGAGAACGAAACTATATATTTCAACTTACTAATGAATAAAGTCCGGTTCGTATATCGAAACATCCCGGGCCTCGTCAGGTACGCGAATTGGCTCAAAAGGAGCCAGGTTTTCAATCTGGCTGCGGAAATATAGTTCTTTGCCGAGAAGTGCGAATTCATCGTGAGCATGCGTTGAAATACCTTGCAGTTTGTTTCTGGTTTCTTCCAGTGTTAATCCCCATTCCTCGGCAAGTCGCTCGGCCGATGGTTCTGTGAATGACAGGTATAGCAATTCCGCTTTCGTATGAAGGTGCTGTTTTGTAAAGTCTATGTCGGATGAGAGTGTACCTCGATAGTTTTCAATAAGCTCAGTGAACTGATTAATCCTGGTTTTGAATTCAGCAGTAGAGTAGTATCCAGTTAAAGTGTGATTGTCATTATACGGAGGCTGCAGACTTGTTTCATGACACCATAAACATTTTGCAGGTTTACCCGCGGCTGTTAAGGCAGGCGATGCTCCTGCTTTTAGATTCCCGTTAGAATCATATAGTCCGATACGCAGTTGACCGTTTTTCATGATGTCAATGGTTTCAAATTCTTCACCATCAAATGTTCCTGTTTCAATAGAGCCATTTCCTTCTACGGCCACAAAAGCAATTTGTAATGCATGAGTTGCTGTGCTCACCTCAATAAGCCTGTTGCCAAATGCGATTGTAGACTGCAGTATAGCTGCTTTCTTTTGATCGAATGTATATTGGCCGCGAAATGATGTGTACTTGTCGGGAACACCGGTAATGGCAAAGTAATGGTGTGTACTGTTCAGTGTAAGCATTACGAATCTTCCCAAGTCAATGCCATTGCGCAATCTATATTCGTCTGAATCTTTTAATGCTGGTATAATTTTCTGTAAAGCTGCTTGTGCCTGCGTACTGAAACCGGTTTTGGTAAAATCAATTGCAAAATGTGTGTCGTTTTGCCATTCAATAGCTTGCTCCATGGAACCAGATGGAAGCTCCGCCCCAAGAAAAGAAAGACTCCATGCCAATCCAGTTAATATATCTTCCCTGGTTTCGTCCGGATACGCCTTCACCCACCGAAGGGTGATCTTCAAATCATCGGTTGAATTTGGTCCGAGGTCGTTGTAGGTACACGAGTTCCAAAGTATAAATATAGCCAGAGCTCCGGTGAGTAATTTGAATAACTTCATGAACAGATTTATTCATGAAGATACAATTTTCACGAATATATAGTTATATAATATACTCCACGGCCACCGCCACCAGCGCACCAAAAACAGCTACTGCCATTTTTTTCGCATTGAAGCGGTGATCCGGACTGCTTTCGAAAACTATTGTGGTAGATATATGTAAAAAGTTACCGCAGACTAGCGCATATAGCAGGATGAGACCTTCTTCGGTGAGTATCTCTGCATTGGCAAGCGAACTGCTGATGAGCAACCCGATGGGTGCTGCCAGTGAAAATCCAATCAAGTAAGGCAACGCTTTATGTTTTGAGCCCAATTGAAAAGAAAGTACCGTCATTAACGCAAAAGCGGCAGGTGCACGGTGAAGTGCTATACCGAGAAGGATTGCATTTATATCATAGTGAGGTCCCATGTGTGCGGGTTCTGCTAACATACCTCCTTCGAGGAAAGCATGAATACAAAGCGCCACCAACAATACAATCGCTGAAATGGATTTTTGAGTTTGATCGTGCGAGTGGTAGTGGAGGTGATCGTGTGAATGATGTTCGTGTTTGTGAATATGTCCGTGCTCAATACCGGAGGTAAAGTATTCAAGTAGTTGTTGCAGAAAGAATCCTCCCAATACAAATAGTCCGATCCACTCGGTTGCTATTGGCTGGTGGTATAACTCGGGCAAGATGTGAATAACCGTAATACCGAATAAGTATGCTCCTGCAAATACCAAAAGCAATTTGAAGGTAGTTGGTTTACTTTTAGGAACCAGGTATATAAACAGACCAGATAACAGCGGTGTGAGGAATAGTACGAGTAATTTTAGCGTCATGGGGTTAGTAGTTCAACGTTCCAGCGTAACGTTATTTTTTATTTCAGGTGATATATAGATTGCAGTTGAGCCGCTTTGTGATGTATACATTAGGATGGCCTGCAGGTCTTTATGTTTTTTCAAAAACGAAATTGCTTTGGTATGACCCATTACCATAAAAGCTGTATCCCACGCATCGGCTGTTGTACAATCTTTGCCAAATACGGAAGCACTTAATATAGCCATAGCTGCCGGGTAGCCCGAGGCGGGATCAATAGTATGCGAATATTTTTTGCCATCAATCTCCCTATAGTTAAAATAATTTCCGGCTGTTGTAAAAGATTGATCTTTTATTTCGGTATAGGCTTTATAGAATTGATTATCGCGTGTAGAATTTGGGTCGAGTATACCGATCGTCCAATATTTATTCTTCTGAAGATTTTTACCGAAGGCCATACCTTCTCCGCCCAGTTCTACCAATAGATTTTTAATTCCTTTTGATTTCAGAAATGCCGTGATTACATCAGCACCATAACCTTGCCCGATACCACCGAAGTCGAGTTGAACACGCGGATCAAGTTTTATAAGACTATCGCGCGTCATACGAATCTTATCAAACCCTATAAAACTCTTCAGCGAATCAACAGATGTTTTGTTCAATGTGACAGCTTTACCCGGACCAAAGCCCCACGCATTTACCAATGGCATTACCGTTGGATCGAACGCTCCCTTTGAGTCTTTATAAACTTCTTCTGATTTTTTCAGGATGATCTGTAAATGCGGGAGTCCGAATGCTATGCCGTGTTGACTCGTATTGAAGCGTGAAACTTCCGAGGCGGCATCGTAAGCATTAATAGAGTGATTTACTTTTTGCAGAACTGAATCGATCGAGCTTTTGAAATTTCTGTTTCTACTGTCAAAATAGGTAATGTGGTAAGTCGTGCCCATGGTATACCCCTCCACCTGAATCGGTTCAGGTGCACTCTTCGTCTGCCAGAAACTCAGAATAAAAGGTAGAAGTATGGAAACCATGCTGGAATTAAGGCGCAAGTTAATCGTAAAAATGTAAATGCAACAATGTTGCTCGTGGTTCCCGGTGGATTCATTTTTTTAAAAAATAAACGTGCTGTCTTCTTATAACAATTAGTCGATTTCAATAACTTTTTTTATGACCTTTACCACGCTAGTCATTAGCGGGACAACACAACAACCGATAACGATTCAAACAAAATCATGCGAGAAGATTACCTGAAAAGTGATGGCGAAGGCCAGAGTGCTGTTGAAAAAGAGATTGAGAAAGCACTTCGTCCATTATCATTTGAAGACTTTACAGGTCAGCAAAAGGTAGTAGATAACATTAAAGTTTTTGTGCAGGCCGCGAAGCAACGAAGTGAACCGCTCGATCATGTATTGCTTCATGGCCCTCCGGGACTCGGCAAGACTACACTATCAAATATTATTGCCAACGAGCTTCAGGCCAATATCAAAATTACATCCGGCCCGGTGCTTGATAAGCCCAGCGATCTCGCAGGTTTGCTTACCAACCTGGAAGCACACGATGTTTTGTTTATCGATGAGATTCACCGTCTCAATCCTATAGTAGAGGAGTATCTATACTCTGCGATGGAAGATTTTCGCATTGATATTATGCTTGACTCGGGGCCGAATGCACGCTCTGTACAAATCGGGTTGAATCCATTTACGTTGATTGGTGCCACTACACGTGCAGGTCTGCTAACGTCACCCCTACGCGCACGCTTCGGTATAAATGCGCGACTTGAATATTACGATTCAGCGTTGCTTACAAAAATCGTAAACCGTTCGTCTGCTATATTAAATACACCTATAGAAGCCGATGCTGCTTTTGAAATTGCACGCAGAAGTCGAGGAACTCCACGTATCTCTAACAACCTGTTACGAAGAACGCGCGACTTCGCCCAGATAAAAGGAAACGGAACCATTACAAAAGCCATAGCACAGATGGCACTGAAAGCGCTTGACGTAGATGAGAATGGTCTTGATGAAATGGACAACCGTATTCTTCTCACCATCATTGAAAAATTCAAAGGTGGTCCAGTCGGAATCACTACCATTGCTACTGCAGTCGGCGAAGAAGGTGAAACGATTGAAGAAGTATACGAACCTTTTTTAATACAGGAAGGCTATATCAAGCGAACATCCCGTGGACGGGAAGCTACCGAACTGGCATACAAACACCTGAAGATCGTTCCGCCCCTTGGGAAAAGGCCGGGCTTGTTCGATTAACCGTGTGTCTTTTTACTATATACTCCCTCTAAAACTTCAAGGACCTTCCGTCAACTATATATTTTGATTCTATGAGAAAAATTTTTGTTGTCGTCAGCATCGTTGTTACCATGCTGATGTTGCTGTGGGCCTGGTTCTGGTGGCCGGCACTTTTCGGATTTTTAATTATAGGTCCTGTTATCGGTATGGGTATTCAGGATATGATTCAGAAGAAACAATCTATCAAACGAAACTTTCCGGTGCTTGGAAGGCTTCGATATGTTTTTGAAGATATGCGTCCGAAAATTCAACAGTACTTTGTTGAATCGGATACCGATGGATCACCTATAAACCGCATCGATCGTTCCGTTATATATCAGCGTGCTAAAAAACAAATCGACACAACTCCGTTCGGTACGCAACTCAACGTCTATGCGGAGGGATATGAATGGATGAGTCACTCCATCGTTCCACTTGATTTTCATAAGATGGATCAAAGTCCGCGAGTCTTGATTGGTAATAAAGATTGCAGGCAACCATACTCAGCCAGTATATTAAATGTATCGGCTATGAGTTTTGGTTCACTGAGCAGTAACGCGGTTGTGGCCCTTAATTCCGGTGCCAAGATCGGAGGCTTTGCACATAATACAGGCGAAGGAGGTATCAGTCATCATCACACTGACAATGGTGGTGATCTCATCTGGCAGATTGGTACAGGTTATTTTGGTGCGCGCGATGAAGCCGGTAATTTTAATGCAGAAGGTTTTAAGAAGAATGCTCTGCGACCGGAAGTAAAAATGATCGAGCTAAAACTTTCGCAAGGTGCCAAGCCCGGGCACGGAGGTATACTTCCTGCGAAAAAGAATACGCCCGAGATTGCAGCGATTCGTTTGGTAAAGGCGGGTACTACAGTTTTCTCTCCTCCTTTTCACAGTGCATTTCAAACTCCACGCGAAATGATACTGTTCATCAAGCAGATGCGTGATTTGTCGGATGGTAAACCGGTTGGATTTAAACTTTGCATCGGGCGTAAAAGTGAATTTATTTCGATTTGCAAGGCAATGGTCGAACTCGATATTTACCCTGACTTTATAACGGTTGATGGCGGTGAAGGCGGAACAGGCGCAGCACCTCCTGAGTTTTCAAACTTTGTAGGTATGCCGTTGCTGGAAGGTCTCGCGTTTGTGGATAACATGCTCAAGGGATTCAACATCCGTCAGCATATTCGCGTTATAGCTTCCGGAAAAATTCTTACCGGCTTCCACATGATTCGTGCTATAGCATTAGGTGCTGATATGTGTAACAGTGCGCGTGCTATGATGATGGCGCTGGGATGTATACAGGCATTGGAGTGTAACAAGAATACATGCCCGACTGGCGTTGCAACGCAAGACCCCGAACTTGTTAACGGACTGGACATTGACGATAAGAAAGTTCGCGTTGCCAACTTCCATAAACATACCGTAGAGAGTTTTGTAGAATTACTCGCAGCAGCCGGTCTTGATAATCCACGCAAGCTCAACCGCCACCAGATCAGCAGACGTATATTTATGAACGAGATAAAAACACTGGAAGAAATATATCCATCTATACCATTAGGTTCTATGCTGGATTGCTCGGTGCCCGAACCGTATAAAAAATCATGTGAGTCTGCGAGTGCCGATCGATTTTAAATTTTTGTTTATGAAAACGGGTGATGGTATTCCGAGCATCACCTGTTTTTTATACCTTTGTTAACATATAACTTTTTAAACCAGACTCGTGCTTCGTAAGTTTTTCCCACGCGATAAAAACTATGTTCTTAAAGAGGTACAGTCGTCTCTTGAAAATTCGTTGCTGCAGTACCTGGTAGACTATGTAAAAGTAGAATACCTGCTCCGTTTCAACGCGTTGGGCTTAATGGATGAAACAGCCGAGCGCATCAAGCAACACACCACTTCCGATTACGCTCACCTCAGTGAGTTTTACCAGCACCTCGCAGCAGTATACCGTTTCAAAAATTATAGCGATAACCAGTTGGAGTTTATTTTCGATGGCCGCGACCCGGCAACAAAATATACAGAGGAGTGGACTAAAACATTTCGTCAGTGGGCAAAAGAATTTTGCAGACACGAGCAGTTTATCCGCGCTATATTAGAACTCACTGTTTTCTATCCTGAAGACTATACGCCACANNATGGCAGGCTTACGTCTAAGCACATTCATTACCAAGATCTTCGAACTGAAGATCGACAATAACAAAGGCATCGTAAAGATTCGTGTAGCCTGATTTACAGCGCGCTACGAAAATCTCTTCTCCACCAATTCCATAAATTCGTGAAATTCTTCGCTGTCGCGATCCCACGTGGAAGCGTACTCTTCATCTATATAGCGTAACGCTGCAGAGAGGGTATCGAGTTGATCGATGCGATCAATAGCCTTGCTGAACAATTCAAAGTCACCGTGGAATAACACTTTGGTGAACATGAACTTCTGGTTAATGGTAAGGCTATCTTTGATCTTGAAGATTTTGAAATTACCAGCCACCGTCTGCTTTGACTCACGACCAAATTTATCGTTAAGACTTGACGCTTGCTGAGGCTGTTGTACGCGTGGTGTATTTTGAGCCGGGCGTGGTGGCGGTTGTTGTATAGTTTGTTGCTGAGGAGGTGCTGATACAACTTTAGGAACCTCAACGGGTCGTACAGGTTGTGTTATCGGTTTGGCTACCGGTTCTTTACTCACAAAGAAGCGAGCCGGATCAAGCGGCACTATAGTCGAGAACTTTTCGATATAGTCTTCTACATCTTCCGGTGTAAAATTTACTTCTTCCAGTATCTGGTCAAGTATAGCAAATGCCTCATTGCCTGTTAGTTCTTTAGCACCTTTCTCTTCCATCTTCTGCAACATGCGGTCGAGCGGAGCCTTGTTCACCTTCAGATATTTTATCTCTTCACGAAAAGATTCTACTTCAAGCTTGTTGTTTTTACCTGTGATGATCATCGAGAAGAAATCATACGGATCGAAGATTACCATTAGTGCATGGCTGGAAGCTTTCTTCAGCAGCGGAGCAAAGTGTAAACGATCAATTGAAATATTTTTGGAAAGTACGCCCATGAAATTTTCAAGAGCCTCCTTTACATCAGCGTTTTCATAATCGAAGTAAGCACTCTTGAGCTTTTTGGTTTCTTCCTTCCACGCGCGGAAGAGCTCGCGGATCACAAAAAGATTTACCTGCTGTACATTGCAAAGGGTCAGAATCTCCTGGCCACTGATCTTGTCCTTCGAAGAAAAAAATCCCTTCAGCACACTTTCTGCGTACGCATCTCCATAGAGGGCTATTGCTTCGAGACTTATCTTTTCATCCATGCTTCGATACGTTGATGAGTATTAACCGCCTTAAAGATATTAATTAGATGCGATACATTTCGTTTGTAAACAGACTTTAGACAGCAGAATTGAGACAGACTAACGGGAATGAAGGTAAATCTTAACGATGTCTGTTCATGTTACTGCGTATTTTTATTTGACGGCTATGCTTAATTTTATCGAATGTTTATAGAACCACATTTAGGGAGCAGGCGCGAAAACGGGCGTGTCGGGTGGATTGAAGTAATTGCGGGCTGCATGTTTTCAGGTAAGACTGAAGAACTTATCCGCAGATTGAACCGTGCTATTATCGCCCGCCAAAAGGTTGAGATCTTCAAGCCTGTTATTGATAAACGCTACCATCATGAACAAATTGTATCGCACAACGCTAACGCCATACGGTCTACACCCGTAAACTTTGCCAGCGATATACTATTGCTGGCGGGAGACTGTGAAGTGGTAGGTATTGATGAAGCTCAATTTTTTGATGAAGCAATTGTGGAGGTTTGCAATACTTTAGCCAACAGCGGCAAGCGTGTTATCGTGGCTGGTCTTGATATGGACTTTGAAGGGAAACCTTTCGGACCGATGCCGTACCTGTTGGCCGTTGCCGAGTTTGTTACAAAAGTTCATGCGATCTGTGCACAAACCGGTGAGCTCGCTTCGTTCTCCTTCCGCCTTACACCCGGTGAGCAACAAGTAATGCTGGGCGAACGCAAAGAATACGAAGCGCGCAGTCGCCAGGCATTTACAGAAGGCATGAAAGCAAGAAAGAAGCCCGACCTATGATCGCGATATTAAAATTATTCTATCAAACTATATTTCAAAAACCAGCGTCTTTATTCAAGTCGCGATTTATCTCCTGCTTCTTACTTCTTACTCCTTACTTCTTACTTCTTGTTTCTTACTCCTTCGCTCAAGAAATCCCCATCGGCACCTGGCGTGTCCATATCTCCTATAACTCAGTAAAAAGTATAGCAATTGACAACGACTATATATTCGGTGCTACATCCAACGGTGTAATGCTGCTCGATCGTGACGACAACAGCATAACGAGCTACTCTAAAATGAACGGCTTAAGCGGTACAACCGTAACGTATATCCAATACGATGGCACAAATGAACAATTACTGATTGGTTATGAAGACGGAAAGATTGATGTGATAAAAGGCAATACGATAAAAGCACTTGACCCAACGCAGACTACATCGATAACCGGAACAAAAAGTATAAATCATATAGCGCTGCACAATGGGCTCGCCTATCTCTCAGCCGATTTTGGTGTTGTTGTATTTGATCTCGTTCGTGCTGAAGTAAAAGAAACCTGGCGCGACCTCGGTGCCAGCGGTGAAACACTGAAAATAAACGCAGCTACATTTAAAGACGACAGTATATATCTGGCAACCGACAAAGGCGTACTGGCTGGTGATCTTGATGATAACCTGTTAGATTTTAATAATTACAAGCGGTATAACACCGGTACATTTAGTGGCGCAGTACAAACAATCGCTGCATTTAATGACAAGGTATATGCGGCCATCAACAATGCTGGGTTGTTTGGTTATATCACTGCAACCGGAACGTGGAGTATAGAAAGTTATCTGACGGGTGAGACATTTACTTTTTTAAATGCTTCCGGAAGTAATTTGTTAGCAGGAGCTAATAATAAATTATGGAAGATTGATGCCGCCAACACAATCACCGAAGTTGCTAATGAAAAAATTGAAGCCCCGCTTTTTGCTATTGAAGAGAATGGTAAACTATGGATTGGCGATAATGTAAATGGATTACTTTCGGATATAAACGGAACATTTCAAAGTTATTTGCCGAACGGCCCTTCACAAACTGAAACCTTCAGACTTGCTTCCGCGGATGGAAGTATATATGCTATAGCGGGTGGCTATACATCCACCTTTGTTAAGCTTAATAATAAAGGTGTTGCTGATAGATTTACCAATGGTGTTTGGACAGCGCAGTCTACATCGCTTACAGATATAACCGATGTGGTGGTTGATCCATCGGGTAATTCATACTTCGCTTCGTTTGGCGAAGGATTCGAACGACAGAAAACAGACGGCTCGGTTAATGTTTTTAATGCGAACAATAGTCCACTCGTTAATGTTAATCCTCCCGGTAAATTTGTGAACATCACAGCGCTTGCAAATTCTGATGACGGACTTTGGGTGGCTAATTATGGTGCAGTGAATTCGCTTCACTTGTTGAAGACGGATGACACTTGGGAATCATTCTCAGCCCCGATTGTTGCTGCGCGTTACCCGGTTGATCTGGCTGTAGATTTATCCGATTATGTCTGGATGATAACAAACCCAACGCAAGGCGGAGGTATATATGTATACGACCGAACCAGCAAAGGCTACGAGTATATAACCGATGCCAGCGGAAGCGGTGCCTTGCCAAGCAAGAACGTACGCTCTATAGCGGTAGATCATGATGGGCTCGTATGGGTAGGCACAGATATAGGTGTTGCGTATTTCTTTGAACCATCCGGTGAAGCCGTTAAACCTATATATGAAAGCCGTTTTTTGTTGCGCGATGATAAGGTGACTACTATAGCCATTGATGGCGGAAATCGTAAGTGGATGGGAACAGAACGTGGTGTGTGGCTCTTTAATGCTACAGGCGAAGAGATGATCTATAATTTTACCACCGATAACAGTCCCTTACTTTCAAATGTTATCAGAGATATAGCAATCAACCATAAAACAGGCGAAGTATTTTTTGCGACTGATAAAGGTATAGTATCCTATAGAAGTGATGCTACGGAAAGTAATTCTATATTTCAGTCGGTGAAGATTTTCCCGAACCCGGTTACGAATAATTTTAACGGAAGCGTGGGCATCAACGGCCTGGCTACAAATGCCACTGTAAAGATTACGGACATTAGCGGTAAACTCATCTGGCAAACACAAGCCAACGGAGGAACCGCCATGTGGAATGTACGCGACTATAACGGCAGACGTGCTGCTACAGGAGTATATCTTGTTTTCGCAGCTACATCCGATGGCGTAGAAAGTGTAGTGGGTAAAATTGCAGTGGTAGAATAACGTTCATGCTTCATAAAACACGCGGCATAGTTTTCAGGTTTACCCGGTATGGCGATTCGTCCATCATCGTAAATATTTTTACCGAGGTGTTTGGTATGCAGAGCTATATCGTGAATGGCGTGCGCACACAGTCAACAAAAAGTAAAATTGCTTTATACCAGCCACTCACCTTGCTCGATCTGGTGGTATACCATCGTGAGAATGCGAACATCATGCGCATTAAAGAAATAAAATGTTTATATCCTTACAGTACTATACCCACCGATGTGCGGAAGTCTGCGCTGGCTATGTTTATCAACGAGGTTATCAACAAAACCGTGAAAGAAGAAAGTCATGCGCAGGAGTTGTGTGACTTTCTGATTCAATCGATGATAAAACTTGATCAGCAGACAAAAGTTGAAAACTTCCACCTGGTATTTCTTATTAAGCTGAGTCGCTACCTCGGTTTTGGCGCGCAAACCAAAAACGAAATTGTAGGCGGAAGACTTGCCTCACTAGAAGCAGAGGCTATGCTCGAAAAAGTTGTTATAGCTGAATACGATACTCCGCTGACTATATCAAACCCGTTACGCAGAGAAATACTGGAAGTGTTATTGAAATTCTATACCGACCACATTGAAACTATAGGCGAGATGAAGTCAGTGCAGGTGTTGCGTGAGGTGATGAGTTGAGAATTACTTCGATTCCAACATCTTTGTGAGAAGTAAGATCTGTTCTTCTTTTTCTTTTAGCAGCGCTTCGTATAATTTCTTGTTTTCTTTCACTTCCTTTTTGTACTCATCCAACAGGTAGAAAGTACCTTGGTAGTTTGGTCCCTGGTTGCATGAAGCATTATCGTAGTTGTTTTGAATGTTATAGACCACGCATTCCTCTGAAAAATTTTTAATCTGTTCAGGAGTAACTTGCAATGCCTTTGCTATCCGCGAAAGCGTAATTTCATCAATCGTTTCGCTTTGTTCAAGCTTGGAAACAGCTTGCCTGCTCATACCCAATGACTCTGCCAATACTTCTTGGTTTATTCCACGCATTTCGCGAATGCGCATCAACTTTCTGCCAACGTGTAAATTCATGAACCTATATTTAAAATTGCCGCAACGGAGTAAAAATTACTTCGACTCCAACATCTTCGTTAGCAGTGCTATCTTTTCGTCTTTTTCCTTCAGCAGTGCCTCGTAAAGTTTTTTGTTCTCGATTACCTCATTTCGATATTCATCTAACGGGTTGAAAGCACAATGATAATTATTGCCTGCTGAGCTGCCCGATTGATGAGGCCCGGAGTTGTTTGTTGCGTTGTCGTAATTGTTTTGAATGTTGTTGATCACAGCTTCATCACTGTAATATTTGATCAGTTCGGGTGTAACATCCAATGCTTTAGCTATCCGCAAAAGCGTTGTTTCTTCAATCGATTCACTTTGCTCCAGCTTCGAAACCGCTTGCTGACTTATACCAAGCGTCTCAGCCAGTGCCTCTTGTTTTATTCCACGTATCTCGCGAATGCGCGCAATCTTTCTACCGATGTGTAATTTCTCAGCCATAGTTCAAATGTAAAAAATAATGTATATGTAAAAAACAACCACACGGGTTGTTAAACACTACCTCATTAATTGTATATCTTCTTCTTGCAGGCAGCACATAAATCAAGCTTTACCTGATCTATAGTCTTGATCGATTCAGCAGCGTCCGTCATCACACACATCTTGTTTTCGCAGTGATCAAGACCAAGGTTATGACCAATCTCGTGAATACAAACTTTCTGCAGCCGCAGCGGCAATTTATGTTCTGGATTTTTTAAACGGAACGTTGATACAACACAACTCTCGCCCGGCCTGTAACCCAGTCCAAATACACCCCAGTCAGTATACTTTTCTTTAGGCGATTTTATATTTCCGTCTTTATCGCGCTTGGTGGTAGAAATATCTTTGGTTGCTAATCCAAGTATATAGGTAACAGTGTCCGGTTTTTCTTCCGCCAGTATTTGCAGCAATTTGTTGGCGCGATAGCGTGCTGCCTTTACAGTGATATAGGCTTCACGAGGTATAGGTTTGTGTTTTAGTACAACGGTTTCAAAACCATAGATCTCCTTTACGGAAGACGAAACTTGTTTTATAAGCGTATTATTGAAATCATCATACGGCTGCAACGCTACACTTGTTTGTTCATGGTTTGTGCATGAGAGCGACACGCAGGCCAGCAGCAGTATGATGATCCTTCGAAGAAAAGACATGTTATATCAATACCCTTTACCTGCTATATCATTCCGAAACATCTCCATTCCCTTGCGGTCTTGCAGCGTAACAAAAACAAGTTTGCCATTTATACCACCAAACACCAGGTTGCTGCAATTCTTGCCTTTTAGTTGTACTTCGCGAATTAACTCGCCTTTTGGTGAAAGTATAGCGATGGTACCTTTGCCGTAACGCGTTACATACAGGTTGCCTTCTTTATCGCACTTCATACCATCGAAACCAAAATCAGGAAACTCTGCGAACAGTCTTTTGTTGGAGATGTTGCCATCGAAGTCTACATCAAACGCCCATATCTTTTTCTGTACACTTTCATTTACATATAGTATACGCTCATCCGGACTTAACTCTATGCCGTTGGTAGTGCCCATCTTGTCGTCCAGCAACACAGCTTTACCGCCTTTGTCGATGCGCCATATTTTGCCGGTGCCATCTTTCCAGTTCGGGTCAGATGCAAACAACTGGTTCTTGCTGTTGATGCAGAGGTCGTTCGGTTGATTAAAGCCATCGTTGTGCGAGTATACCGACACCTTCTTGTTCTTCATATTTACCTTCAACACATTGTGCGCACTGAAGTCTGCGAGATACATATTGCCTTTGCTATCGAACTTTATACTGTTGGCCGTGCTGCCTTGTGGAAGTGTAAGGAACAACGATACTTTTTTATCGGGTGTTATGATGGCGATCGTCCCATCTTTCTGATAGTTCACTACATATAGATTTCCGGCCTGATCAAAGCAGGGTCCTTCAATGTTATTGGTGAAAATATTTTCAGCTGTATAGTCTTCAGCTATGAAATGTCGCTGATAGTCTTGTGCGTGTGTTGCCATCGCCTGTGCTACTAACAGTAACGATAAAAATATGCGTGTCATGGGTATGAATTGGTTACAGTATAAAAGTAGTTATAAGTATTGATCAAAGTCTCCGAGGCCCTGGCGAATAATCGAGAAATCATCGCCCGTGCAATCAACGACAGTAGAGGGTACGTTGCCTCCTACACCTCCATCAATAACCACATCAACTTTGTGTTTAAAGTCTTCATAGATTTCTTCCGGATCGGTGGTATAGGCTTTGATCTGATCATCATCTTTGATAGACGTTGTGATGAGCGGGTTCTGAAGATGCTCAACGATGGTGCGTGGTATTGCATGATCGGGTATACGTATACCAACAGTCTTTTTATTTACATCCAGAATTTTCGGAACGCGACTGCTCGATTCGAGAATAAACGTGAACGGTCCGGGCAATGCTTTCTTTAAAACTTTGAACACCGGAGTGTCGAGTCTTTTTACAAATTCTGAAATGTGACTGAGGTCGTTGCAGATAAATGAAAGATCGAGCTTCTGCGGTTTGATGTTCATGATCTGGCACAGGCGCTCAATGGATTTACGGTTCATCAGGTCGCAGCCAATACCATAAATTGTATCGGTGGGATAAACGATAATGCCCCCGTTCTTCAGCACGTCAACCACATGGTTGATTTTGCGCATCTCCGGGTTTTGTGGATGTATTTTAAGTAATTCGGCCGCCATTTGTTTCTAAAGATAGATAATCGGCAGAAATCAAAAGTTGTTCCTGCGGAGGTTGGATCGCTTTTACTATTTTTGGTGTTCTTAGTTTCTATATGAAAGTCAGTAAACGTTTAATTGTATTTCTTGTGGTGGCGATTCTGGGGATCTCCTTCAGCTATTATGCGTACCAGATTGTATACACACCCAACATTCTTGTTGCTAAAGACGACCGGCTATTTATAGTCAAAGAAGGTTCTACATTTAAAGATATTCAGAAGCAACTACACGATGGCAAGATTGTGAACGACCTGGTGTCGTTTAGTTTTCTGGCAAAGCTTAGTGGTTATGACGATCAGTTAAAACCCGGTCGTTATATTCTGCGCAAGAACATGACAAACCTGCAGGCGCTGAAAATTTTGCGCTCCGGAAAACAGGAACCTGTAAAAATTACTTTTAATAATGTGAGGCTGATTCCTGAACTGGCCGATCGCATCACGCGCAACCTCGGCATGAAGTCTGAAGAGTTTGAAGCTGCACTTGTTAAGTTTGCCATGAGCAATACACATGGTTTCAACCAGGACAACATTATGGCGATGTTCATACCGAACACATACGAAGTATATTATAACGTAACACCCGAAGCACTGGTAGAGCGCTTATATGAAGAGTATGAAAAGTTCTGGACTGATGAGCGGAAAGAAAAAGCAAAAGCAGTTGGCTTGACTCCGGTTGAAGTTTCTGTTCTCGCGTCTATTGTACAGGCAGAATCTATCAATGCGAAAGAAGCACCGATCATTGCGGGCCTATATTTGAATCGTTTAAGAAAAGGTATAGCACTTCAGGCAGACCCTACGTTGGTTTTTGCTGTAGGCGATTTTTCATTGAAGCGCGTACTTAATGTGCACAAGCAAATTGATTCGCCATATAATACCTATAAATATCCGGGCTTGCCTCCGGGGCCTATTAACATGCCGGAGATACGCTCGCTGGATGCGGTGTTGAATTATACTCCGAGTGATTATTACTATATGTGTGCGAAAGAAGATTTTTCGGGTAATCATAATTTTACGAACAGTTATGAAGAGCATATGAAGAATGCTGCTCGTTATCAAAAAGCACTTACTATAGAACAGCAAAAAGGTGCTGCGTTGAGAGGGGAAAGCAAGTAAGTATATGTATCAATCAGAAACATCCGTCCGTGTTCGCTATGGAGAAACCGACCAGATGGGATATGTATACTATGGATTTTACGCGATGTATTATGAAGTAGCACGCGTAGAGGCGATGCGACAGTTGGGGCTTTCATACAAGGATGTTGAAGCGATGGGTGTTATGATGCCCGTGCTGGAGAATCACTCCAAGTATATGGCCCCAGGACGATATGATGAGTTGCTTCGCATTGTAACTACGATACGTGAGAAGCCAACAATAAAGATTAAGTTCGAGTACGAGATTTTTAACGAAGCGAATAAACTTATAAACAGAGGCGAAACACTTCTGGTTTTTGTAGATAAGAAAACAAATCGTCCGTGCCGCCCACCCGAGGCAATGGAAAAATTACTGGAGCCATTTTTTACATGAAGTATAAACAGAAACGCCTTTTACTACAGTGGAGCCCTGGCAGGCGCGTTATCACCTGGCTGAAGAAAGTGCGTTTCAGAAAATACGAAAATGTATCGTTGTACAAGATATTGAAGTTGTTCATCCAAAATCTGATGGACGATGAGATTATGGACCGCGCCAATGGTGTAGCCTATAACTTTATACTCGCTATCTTTCCGGCAGTCATTTTTCTTTTCACATTGATTCCCTATATCACTCCGTCTTTCCCGGGGATCACCGATAAAAGTATATTGGAATTTCTGGGAGGCATGATACCACCTTCGATGTTTGAAGTAGTGGCGCCTACCGTAATGGATATTGTACGCAACCAACGGGGTGGTTTGTTGTCGTTGGGTTTTGTGTTCTCGGTATATCTTTCCACGAACGGAACCATGGCGCTGATGCGAGCTTTCAACGCTTGCTATCGCACCATAGAAAGACGCAGCGGTGTAAAGACACGCGTAATCGCTACAGGACTTACGTTTAACTTAGCTTTTGTTGTGCTGCTGGCCATCGCCTTACTCGTTGTAGGTCAATTTGTGTTAGACTATATCATGCAGTTCGAGTGGCTTAACATCGATGAGTTCACGGTGTTCCTGCTGTTTGCACTTCGCTTCATCGTAATCTTTATTGTATTCTTCCTGGCTATATCTACGCTATACTATTTCGGTCCGGCTATACATTACAACTGGCGTTTCTTTTCGATCGGTTCACTGGTGGCTACATTTCTTACGCTGGCCGTATCATACGGATTCTCATACTACGTAACAAATTTTGCCACCTATAACAAAGTATATGGCTCTATAGGTGTGCTTATAGCATTGATGGTATGGATACAACTCGTTACCGTGGTGTTATTGATAGGCTATGAAATAAACGCCAGCATCCATCATGCCATCCGCAGAGAAGCCCTCTGGAATGCCCGCAAGTACAGAAAGCAAAGCCCCACCACCGGCAAAATCAAATCAGACTCCGACCTTTACTTCGAACGTTGATACGTGTTTATGCTACGTTGGTACGGGCTTACGTTGATACGTGTTCACGTTAGGGGAAGCTATATATAGCGCTAAACTCTCCACTAACATAAACACCTAAACACGTACACACCTAAACACAAAAAAAGGGCACCCCATTACGGAGCACCCTTTTCATATACTTTAAACTAGTACTAAGCAGTTACTGCCTTCCCAGTCGTCACCTTATTGTCCGGTTGTTTGTTGTCGTCTTTAGAGAAGTCAACCAACACTGGTGTACCGATGCAGAGTGATGAATATGTACCGATCAATACACCGATCAACATTGCGAAAGTAAATCCGCGAATAGTCTCACCACCGAAGATGAAAAGGATCAACAATACGAAGATTGTAGACATACCCGTGATAAGCGTACGGCTCAGCGTGTCATTCAATGCATTGTTAACAACCGTTGCTGTATCTTCTGTGCTTTTCTTCATTGACAAGAACTCACGTACACGGTCGAACACCACCACGCTATCGTTGATTGAGTAACCAATCACCGTAAGGATAGCAGCTACGAATGCCTGGTCGATTTCCAAGCTGAACGGCATTACGTTCTCCAACAATACGAAGAGAGAAAGTACAACAAGCACCGTGTGGAACAAGCTCACAACAGTACCCAATGCAAACTGCCATTTTCTGAAACGGATCAGGATATACAAGAACATCAATACAACCGCTACAAGTAACGACCATATAGCAGATACTTTAATATCATTTGCAATGGTAGGTCCTACTTTATACGAGCTGAGTACAGTTACTTTATTACCGCTGATTTTAGCAAGACCGGTTTCGAGATGTTTCTCGGCTTGTACCGTTGCGTTATCAGAATCATCATCGATCAGATAGCTTGTTGTGATTTTATATTTCGTTTCGCCACCGAAAGTTTTTACTTCAGGCGCCTCACCGAAAGGTTCTGTCAGGCTTTCGCGAACTTCAGCAGGTGATGTAGATTTTTCGAACTGTACGATATAGGTACGACCGCCTTTGAAGTCAACACCATAGTTGAAACCTTTTACAGCAAGGAATGCCATACCGGCAACAATAACAGCGCCTGATATAGTATAGTATATCTTACGATTACCAATGAAGTTAATGTTGATACTACGGAAAAGGTTTTTAGACCAGCCCATAGAGAAGTTAACTTTAGTGCCTCTGCGGATATAGTATTCGAATATCACACGGGTAAAGAACACCGATGTAAAGAACGAACAAAGGATACCGATGATAAGCGTTACCGCGAAACCATAGATAAGACCNNGTAAATGCATTTTTATAACCGGCACGGATCGAAGTATCCAATGTTTTGCCGGCATTCAAATCTTCTTTAACACGTTCGTTGATAAGCACGTTTGCATCCACCGCGATAGCGAGTGAAAGTAATATACCGGCAATACCAGGCAGTGTAAGCGCAGCGTTGAGTGATGCAAGTATACCCAACAGGAAGATCAGGTTAAGAATAACGGCAAGATCGGCAACCCAACCAGACGCGTTATATACAATTAACATGAAGAAGATGATGATTAAGAAACCAACTACAATCGAGATCATACCGTTACGGATAGACTCCTGACCGAGTGTAGGACCAACTGATGATTCTTCAACGATCTTCGTTGGTGCAGGCAGTGAACCTGCTTTCAATACGTTTGCTAAATCTTTTGCTTCTTCCAGTGTAAAGTTACCGGAGATCTGTGAGTTACCATTTGGAATTTCACCATTTACAGAAGGTGCAGAGTATACTGTGTTATCAAGCATAATTGCGATTCTTCCTTTCGGACTCTTGCTTGAAGCTTCGGCTGTCCAGCGTGCCCAGATGCGTGTACCTGTACCGTTCATGTTCATGCTCACGGCAGGTTGTGCGCGCTCGTCAATATCATTACGTGCATCTGTAATTACTTCACCGGTAAGTTTAGATTTACCATTGCGCCCTATATCCAGGAAGAATAATTCCAGTGATTCAGTTGTACCGATCACGTCAGGTTTGTTAGCCCAGTATACACCTACGTTGCGTGGTAGCAGGTTACGGATTTCAGGCTTTCTGAAAATATCGTTGATAACTGCTGTATCTTTTGTGTTATAACGGAAAGATCCGGG
>DJFR01000168.1:43419-44575 GCA_002432545.1 Flammeovirgaceae bacterium UBA5867
TTAGTACTATCGCCCAAGAGTGATGAAAGATCATCGTCACCAGTTTTAGGAGCATCATCCGTTTTAGCAGTAGCAGGTTTAGCAGCCTTCTGTTCTTTTACCAATACATCGTTGATAGCCAGTAAAGAATTGTTCAGTGTGTTTGGTTCGATAACATCCCAGAACTCAAGACGTGCTACACCTTGCAATAATTTACGAACACGTTGCGGGTTGTCGGCACCAGGTATTTCAACCTGAATTCTACCTGTACCCGGCAGACGCTGAATATTAGGTTGTGATGTGCCAAACTGATCAAGACGGTTGCTAAGAATAGTGAAAGAGCGATCTATAGCGCTTTCAATTTCTTCGTTTACTACACTGATAACTTTGCTGTCGCTGTCGTTGGTAGCGATCTTGCCACGGGTAGCGGCATTCGCGAAAAGAGAAGCAAGTGGCTTATCAGGATTTGCATCGCGGTAAGCTTTAAAGAAAAGCGAGCTATAGTTTTCGCGGCTCTTCTTCTGTTCTTGTGATGCAACGCGCAGTGCTCTTACAAATGAAGAATCCTGGCTGTTGGCAGCAAGACCTTTGATGATATCTACCGGAGAAACTTCCAGTGTTACGTGCATACCACCCTGAAGGTCGAGACCGAGACTAAGCTCATAGTCTTTTACTTCTTTATAGGTATATTCTGCACCAAACAGATTATATACCGGTGTGTTCCAGATTGAATCGAGGTAAGCCTGTTTCTTGTTAACATCAAGTTTACCGTTAGAATCTGTGGCGGCCGCAACAGCATTCTGCTGCACGTTATACGACACCACCGTAAATGAGAGGTAGAAGAAACACAATAGTGTGACGACTACCGACAGGAAAATTACTAGTCCTTTGTTTTGCATATGGTTGGTTAAATAAAAAACGTAGAATAGAAAATAAATGAAGCCCGGATGTATAGGCAATCCGGTAAAACAATAAGTATATAATTACTTACTTAGGGAGCGTTCGGGGATATGATGGCCCCGAAAAGTGTTTGAAAGAATTTACTTAAAGGCAGTGAGACATTGAAGTCATGCTCTTCTGTGTTTTCTTCTTCAAACAGTATTTCAAAGAGACAGAACGCCTCCTGGTTAAACTCTACATGTGTGGAAGAAGGAAGTGTGCTGGAGGGTAACGTAAT
>DJFR01000168.1:44606-60666 GCA_002432545.1 Flammeovirgaceae bacterium UBA5867
GTTGTTGTTTGTATGTGCGCTTTTTTAGCCATTACTTTTTCAAAGGGTTACAAAAGTAGGCATTTAATGGCAATGTACAATAGCTGTTAATCAACACGTTATTTCGCTTGAAATCACTGCGCTATGCGCGATTTCAAACCCCAGGTAATCAAATCAAGCGCGCGCTCAAAGTGATGGTTATTGGGAATAACAAAGTCGGCTCCGTGTTGCAACGGTTTAATTAAACTTTCATATACCGGCATAACGTGGTGCTGATAGCGATACAGAACATCGTCCAGGTCNNAAAATCTTGAGATCAAGCTCTCGCTCTATCTCCGGAAAGTATTGTACAAAGAGTCCTTCAATGATCAGCAGCGGAGCAGGTTTAAACTCCAGCATTATTGGCTTTGCATTGGGATTGTTAAAAGTATATTCTTCCTTGAGCAGTGTTTCACCACGTTTCAGTTTTAAAATGTCGTGATGAAGTTTTTCGCGTTCAATCGCATCGGGCAGATCAAAATTCTTTACACCTTGTTCATCGCTAACCTGGGACTCGCGTGGTTTATAGTAATGGTCTTGCGAGATGAGGCAGATTTCTTCTGCTTTGAAACGAGACGAAAGATTTTTCAGGAAGTAAGTTTTCCCGGAGCCGCTGCCGCCTGTGATGCCGATGGTGTATAGAGGTTTCATAGATCCGGGCACGAAATTACGAATCATCGCGAAATGTGCCGAACAAAAAAAGCCTCCGGAATATTTATTCACAGAGGCTTTATTAAATGTTGTAAAGTATAATTTATAAACGCGACAGGTATTCTGCCAACTTTTTAACAGCAATGGCCCGGTGGCTCAATTGATTTTTTTCTTCGAGCGTCATTTCGGCAAATGTTCTGGAATGTCCTTCCGGAATAAATACCGGGTCGTAACCAAAGCCCGATGAGCCACGCTTTTCAGCAATAATTTCTCCGCGGATAATGCCTTCAAAAAAAACGGGCTGCGCTTCAACACCAATCAACGTGATAACGGTACGGAATTGCGCCTTGCGATTGGTATCGTTCTTCAGGTTCTGCAGCAGTAAAGCTATATTATCGTCATTACTGCGATGGTTGCCCGCATACCGTGCCGAGTAAACACCCGGAGCGCCATGCAATGCTTCTACTTCAAGCCCGGTATCATCTGCGAAACAGGGTGTGTTGTAATGCTGCAGAACATATTCAGCTTTTTGAAGAGAGTTGCCCTCCAGCGTATTCCGCGTTTCGGGCAACTCTTCATTACATTTTATGTCTGTGAGACTTAATATTTCGAATTTTCGGCCAACAACATTTTTGATCTCTTCAAGCTTGTGTTTGTTGTTGGAAGCAAAGCATAATCTCATTGAACGTCCAGTACCTCTAAGTCAACAATCAGGTTAGCATTGGTGCCAATTACCTGTGAACCGTTAGAATCGGTAGCACCGTTTACTCCGAAGCCAAGACCCGAAGGTATATATACCGTAGCCTTACCACCTTCTGTCAGTTTCTGAAGTCCGATCATAATGCCCTGTATAAAATCAACAGGACGGCTATGGAAACTTTCGCTCGGTGTTTGTGTAACCGTAGCTACTACGGTAGTCGGGCTTGTTAATAGTCTGTACGTGATCTTGAAATTTACTTTTGCATACCACGTGATAGCAGGACCTGAGCCAGGCTGTGTTATTACATAACTGATACCGGTTGTATCTTTTGTGATATTAGTGATGCTGTTATCATCAAAATACTTGTCAATAGCAGTAGTGTCTTTTGTGAACTGCGTTTTTTCAGTATCGGATATAGCAGCTTCATTGAACTCCACATCAAATTGCAGCGTAGTATTTGCAGCGATAGACGGAGCTCTGCCGGTGGTTCCGTAAGCCCAGCCGGAAGGTATATATAGTCTGGCCTGTGTACCTACCGGAAGTTTTGTAAAAGCAATCTGCCATCCGGTGATAAAGCTTTTCAAACTACCTTTTGCATTACCCTGGTCAAACGTAGCACCGTCCGGAAAAATTTTTCCTACGTAGTCAACATCCACAGTAGTGTTCACTGTTCTGGCAGGAAGCTTCGTTCCAAGCTTGATGATCTCCATGCGTATACCGCTTGGATCTTTTAATGCCCCAATGAAATTAGATGTCAGGTAACTATCAATGGCAGCAACATCTTTCTGGAGCTGTACATTTGGATCTTCAATATCATCTGTCGAATCGATACATCCGTTAAAAACAAATACTGCAGCGATCAATGCAGCACTAATCAATCTTCTTACACTGTTCATCTTTTCTATGGGATTATGGGTTAATTATTATTTGCAGGATCTTGTTTCCGGATCGTAGTTTTCTCCTGTGCTGAAGAGCTTCACATCGAAGATCAATATAGCGTTAGGAGGTATAGCACCCGGGTAACCTTGCGGACCGTATGCTAAATGCGATGGTATATAGAATGTAGCAGAGTCGCCAATGCCAAGCATCGGTATACTTTGCTTCCAGCCTGGAATTACCTGGTTCAGAGAGAAAGCCATCTTCGGATTCTTGTCGAATGTTTTTTCGTCTTTCAGAAACTTACCTTCGTAACTTACTTCAACACAGCTGGTAGGTGATGGTTTGGCACCGCCTGTAGTAGTATGAATCACATAGCGTATACCGCTTGTGTCGGTTTGTGCTGTGATCTTTTTATCAGCCAGGTATTTTTCAATCGCCTTGGCATCTTTAGCTTTCTGGAATCCTTTTCTTTTAGAATATAGATCTGACTGAAATTTCGCGAAGTGTTGCTGATCGATGATATCAACTACTTTAATGTTGATGGTGATAGCACGAGCAGAATCTACATGCGGAGGCATCGGGCCACCCAATACATCTTTGAAGAATTCTTTTGCCGGGCGTGTAAGTGTTACGCTATCTGCTTTTGATAACATACGGAACATTTGCAATGCACCAATCTCGGTTGCAATTGCACTGCTGTCCTGAATAGGAAATACACCCGGAAAGCCATTCTCGTAAGTATCCTGCCAAACAGAGTCCTTCGAATCTTTCATGATATATTCAAATATGAGCAGCTGCCCTGGTTTCGGCTTCACGCCATCGCCAGCTTTTACTACCTGGAATTTAAAACCGTTGGGGGTAACTTTTTCTTCTGAATTCTTGCAGGCAGCACACAGCAGCAGCAATCCGATCAGCACGTTCGCGAGTTTAGTCATGTTCATGATTAGACAATGATTTAATTTATAAAGTTGGAATTGGTTAAATACTTTTTAATTCTCTTCGGCCAGCAATTGCTCTTTATACTCTGGCAGAATACTTAAAAACTTTTCGAGGGTTTGTTCCAGCGTGAGTTTGGTTTGTCCTCCGGAAGCGTTGCGGTGACCGCCTCCGTCAAAATATTTCCGAGCCATATCATTCACTGAAAAATTTCCGAGCGACCGGAATGACAGTTTGATATTCTCTTTTCGATCGGATATAAGTACAGAGAGTTTTATTCCTTTTATAGAAAGGCCGTAGTTTACAAAGCCTTCCGTGTCGCCCGTTTGCGAGCTGAAGTTTTTCAACTCTTCGGCTGTAAGTACAATATAGGCGGTGCGATATTCCGGAATCACTTTTAATTTTTGTCCCAGCACATAACCCATGAGGCGCAAACGCTCGATGCTGTTTGTGTCGTATATCTGCTTGGATACTTTGGATGGATTGGCACCCAGTGCAACAAGCTCACCTGCTATTTTGAAAACTTTGTGAGTGGTATTCGAGTGTCTGAAGCCTCCTGTATCGGTCATGATACCAGCGTACAGGCAGTTGGCTATATTTACATCGATCAGTGATTTGTCTCCAAGTTCCTCAATGAGTTGGAAAACAAGTTCGGCTGTGGAAGCCGCGGTGCCATCCCACTGTTCAAACTGTGCAAATTTTTCCGGCTCCAGGTGATGGTCTATCAACACCTTTGTAGCAGGCGATGCACCTACTATTTCTCCCAAGTCGTTAATGCGATTAAGGCTTGAGAAGTCGAGGCAGAATATAGTATCAGCATCGGCAATAAGTTGCTTTGCTTTCTGAGGTCGTTCTTTCTGGAAGATAACCACTTCATTATTGCCCGGCATCCATGATATAAAATCAGGATAGTCGCTCGGAGTGATCACCGTTACAGCATGCCCTTTCTTTTTCAGATAGCCCGACAGGCCAAGCGAAGAACCCAGCGCATCGGCATCGGGTTTAAAATGCGTTATAACAACAACCTTTCGTGGCTTGCTGAGGTATTCTTTAAAAGCCGTAATGTTCTGCATAGAGGCCTGGTAAAACAAGGGGCAAAAATGAGTAAAAATTCTTGATAGTTCACGGTGTGATGCGCTCGGTAGTATGCATCAATCTTTTTTAATAGTTTGTTAAACCTGCTGACTGTCTGTAGACTGTTGATCTTTTTTCTATTTTTGCGGCCGTTTACTGAGGGTTGTGGTAAAAACATGACTCGTTACCCTGGCAACTAACTAACAAATGAATATGGCGACTAACAGAACTTTTACGATGATTAAGCCTGACGCAGTAAGCGCAGGTAATACCGGAGCGATTACAAAAATGATCGAAGAAGCCGGTTTCAAAATCGTGTCCATGAAAAAAACGAAATTGTCTGCAGAACAGGCCGGACAGTTTTATGCTATACACAAAGAGCGTCCTTTTTACAAAGATCTTTGCGCGTATATGTCATCAGGTGCTATTGTGCCAATGATCCTGGAGAAAGCAAATGCAGTAGAAGATTTCAGAAAACTGATTGGTGCTACAGATCCGAAGAAAGCTGAGGTTGGTACCATCCGTAACCTCTTCGCTACATCTATTGAAGCAAATGCTATACATGGATCTGACAGCGATGAGAACGCAGCAATTGAAGGAAGCTTCTTCTTCACTCAGTTCGAACAGTTCTAAGACAACATCAGCATGGCTGGAAAATAAGAAAGCCGCTTCATTTGAAGCGGCTTTCTTATTTTTTAGTATATATACCGTTAGATTATTTCTTTCTCAGTACGCTGTTCTTCTTGCTATACCCGAAGTATACAATGAAGCCGAGCAACATCCATACAGCAGCTACAACTTGTGTGCGACCATCAACATAAATAATCAATGCCGAACATACCAGTATACCCAGAATAGGTACCAGTGGCACTAATGGAGTTTTGAAAGGACGATTAAGGTTAGGGCTTTTAACACGCAATACCCAAACACCTATACATACAACCACAAATGCGAAGAGTGTACCGATGCTGGTTAAGTCACCCGCCATGCTTCCCGGTATAAATGCAGCGAATGCACCTACAAAGAAGAATAGAATGATGTTAGACTTATAGGGTGTTCTGAATTTAGGATGCAGATCCGAGAATACTTTTGGAAGTAAACCATCATTTGCCATGGAGAAAAATACGCGCGACTGGCCTAACAACATCACGAGAATTACAGAAGAGAAACCTGCCAGAATTGCAACCGTAATTGCAGTAGCAAGCCATCCGTATCCGTGCATATAGGTTTCAATAGCATACGCTACAGAAGCTTCTTTACCGGCAGTTTTAAACTCTGTCCAGTTAGCGATACCGGTTAACACGTGCGAGAACAAGATATATAGTATCGTACATACTACCAGTGAACCTAATATACCGATCGGCATATCGCGTTTCGGATTTTTAGCTTCCTGTGCAGCAGTTGATACAGCATCAAAACCTATAAATGCGAAGAACACTATACTGGCTCCTCCGAGTACTCCTCCCCAACCAAATTCACGGAAACCTTCGTGGCCCGGAGTTCCTTCCGGAATAGTGAATGGTTCATAGTTAGCAGGGTTAATAAAGCCCCAGCCAATCGCAATGAATAACAATACGATCGCCACTTTAATAAACACAATGATTGCATTTAGTGATGCAGACTCCTGTGTTCCTTTAATCAGTACGGCAGTAAGTATAGCCAATATAATAAGTGCAGGAAGGTTGATGATACCGTGCGTTCCATCGGCTGCAACTTCCAATGGCGAGTGACTAAACGCATACGGTATGGCCCCGTTCAAGAGCTTGTTGAGATATTCACTCCAGGCAATTGAAACCGTTGCTGCCCCTAACGCATACTCTAATACAAGAGCCCAGCCGATAACCCATGCAACCAGTTCGCCCATGGTAGCATATGCATAAGTATAGGCACTTCCGGCAATCGGAATCATAGACGCAAACTCGGCATAACAAAGACCGGCAAACGCACAGCCTATAGCAGCTACTATAAATGAAACAACTACAGCAGGCCCTGCAGCTTCACTTGCAGCTGCGGCAGTTCTAACAAACAGACCTGCACCAATAATGGCACCGATACCCAACGCCACCAGATTCGTTGCGCTAAGCGTGCGCTTCAGCCCCTTGTCAGAATCGCCTGCCTGTGCCAGCAGTTGTTCCAGAGGCTTTTTGATAAACAAACTCATTATCTTCTTCTTAGGTTAAGGTTTTGGAAAAGTAATCAGCCCTAAAAGTAATAATAATAATGAATTTGGCTAACGCGTATTAGTATATGAAAGCTAAAATTATGACGTGTGGCTTCTTTTCGAAACCAACATTCATGAAGGCATAAGGCTGATAAATAAATTATAGTTGACTTGGCGTGTCGCGTCTGTCTTCTGTGATGGGATGTTCTTTCACATCATCGGATGAAGACAATTCATCGGATGACATCGGCACAGTATCGTTGATATGTTCACCGAAGAACCTGCGTTGAAACAGAAGAATAATTACTACTCCTATAAAAATAGAAGAGTCGGCAATGTTGAACACCGGACTGAAGAACAAGAAGTAATCACCACCAACGTAGGGCATCCACGTGGGCCATGTAAAATCAAACAACGGGAAGAATAACATATCGATCACCTGACCATGGAACCAGGGTGTAGGAGAATTAACAGGCTGATTATTTAACAACACGCCATAAAATGTACTATCAATAACGTTACCCACAGCACCACCCAGTATAAGCGCCATGCACCACAGAAACCCCACGTGTGCATTCTTCTTTGCCATCTTTACCAGGTAATACCCTATACCAAACATGGCGGCAATGCGGAACGCTGTTAAAGCAAGTTTGCCGAACTCATTATTCCAGCGAATGCCGAAGGCCATACCGGGGTTTAAGAGGTAATGTAGTTTAAAACCGAATTGCTCGTTGCCAACAACGGTGATCTCCTGGTGCAGGTACATGAAGTGATGCACCAATAGTTTGGAGGTTTGATCGATGATGATAACGAAGAGCGCGAGGATGAAGTATTTATATATTTTCATGGAGCTGGTTCACAATTCGGTTTGTAATTCTGCAGCCCATGATGAATCACGAGCTGCTTAAATCACAAATTATTTCTTGACACTGATTTTTACTTTCAACATAAATTCATCCATATCTACTTCCGTAGCATCGGTTATGGTTTCTTTTAACTCTAACGACAGTGCCTGTGTTTCGGTGCTGATATAGTCTTTGAAAGCGGTTAACGCAGCCGTTACGACTTCGCCATCTTTCTCTACTTCAATGCCGATCTTATCGAGCACTTCAAGGCCCATATCTTTACGAAGATTTTGAACGCGATTTACAAAGTCGCGCGCTATACCTTCTTTCTTCAGATCATCGGTAATAGTAATATCCAGTGCTACCGTTATACCCGCTTCAGCGGCAACAGACCAGCCTGGTATATCTTCGGATGAGATGAGTACATCTTCGAGCACAAGATCAAATCCTTCTTTCGAAAGTTTACCCTGCTTTTCGATCTGCGCTATATCTTCTTTGGTGAAGGTGTTTATCACTGCAGAAACTTCTTTCATCTTCGGACCGTACTGCTTACCAAGCTTCGCGAAGTTAGGTTTCACTTTCTTAACCAGTACTCCGGATGTGTCATCGATATACTCAATAGCCTTCACATTTACTTCAGCGAGTATAATTTCTTCTACTGACTTGATACGTTTGGCAAACGATTCATCCAATACCGGCAACAAAATGCGCTGCAGTGGTGTACGTACTTTTATCTTGGCGTTTTTGCGGATGGAGTGAACCAGCGAACAGATCTTCTGTGCATACTCCATCGACTTCTCCAACTCAACGTCTATACGCTGTTGCTCAGGTTTAACAAGTTCTGTTAAATGTATAGACGCATGACGAAGCGGTGTATTATTTGCCAACGCTTTCTCGCGAATGTTCTCGGTAAGATTTCTATAGAGAAACTCACTGAAGAAAGGTGCGATCGGCGCCATCAATTGACTCACCACCATCAGGCATTCGTATAGTGTTTCATACGCAGCCTTCTTGTCTTCACTCATTTCACCTTTCCAGAAACGCTTACGGTTCAGGCGAACATACCAGTTAGAGAGGTGATCGTTTACAAACTCCTGTATAGCACGGGCAGCACGTGTAGGTTCGTACTCCTCGTATGCTTTGGTTACATCGATGATGAGTGTTTGTAGTTTGGAGATAATCCAGCGATCGAGGTGCGAAAGTTTTTCGTATGGCACTACGTTCATCTCATCCTTTACAAAGCCATCAATGTTAGCGTATAGTGCAAAGAATGAATATGTATTTTGAAGTGTACCAAAGAATCTGCGCTGTACTTCGGTAATACCATCAAAGTCGAACTTGAGGTTATCCCATGGTGGAGCATTCTCGATCATATACCAACGCACTATATCCGGACCATATTTACTCAGGGTCTCAAACGGATTTACTACGTTGCCTTTGCTCTTCGACATTTTGTTGCCGTTCTTATCGAGCACCAGTCCGTTGGAGATAACATTCTTGAATACTACACCACCGTTGTTTACTTTTTTATTAACAGCATTTACTTCCGAGCTGCTTTCGTTGATCATTACGGCTATAGCATGCAGCGTGAAGAACCATCCACGCGTTTGGTCTACACCTTCGGCAATGAAATCAGCAGGATAATTTTTTTCGAATACATCTTTATTCTCAAACGGGTAATGCCATTGTGCGTACGGCATAGCACCTGAATCGAACCACACATCAATCAAATCTGGTTCACGATACATGGGTTGGCCAGAAGCACTCACCAGTATAACATCATCCACATACGGTCTGTGCAAGTCAAAGTCAGCGGCAAGCGCTGCTTTCATAAAGCCAGCCTTTACTGATTTGGCAACTTCGTTATTCAGTTCTTCAAGAGAACCTATGCAGATTTCTTCTTTACCATCTTTCGTTCTCCATATAGGAAGTGGTGTCCCCCAATAGCGCGAGCGTGACAAGTTCCAGTCAACAAGATTCTCGAGCCAGTTACCAAAACGACCTGTACCGGTAGATTCAGGTTTCCAGTTTATAGTCTTGTTAAGCTCAACCATCTTATCTTTCAAAGCTGTAGTGCGGATAAACCAGGAGTCTAACGGATAGTATAGCACCGGTTTATCAGTACGCCAGCAATGCGGATACGTGTGCTCGTATTTCTCTACTTTAAATGCTTTGTTCTCTTCTTTCAGAATGATGGAGATGATAACATCAGTATTCTTATAGTCCGCATGCGCCTCATCTTCATTCGTATAGTTCTTCACATAAAAATCATCAGCACCCAGTGGCTTATGTGTTTTGATGTTGAACTTTGCTACGCCCTCTTTTAATCGCTCACCGATTGGAGTAACAAATTTACCTTTGCGATCAACAGTAGGCACTTCGTTGTCTGCTTCATCTTTCAGCGTAACAGGAGGCACTCCATTCTGTTTTGCTACGCGGAAGTCGTCTGCTCCAAAAGTTGGCGAGCTGTGTACTATACCCGTACCATCTTCAGTGGTAACAAAATCTCCGGCTATAACTTTAAATGCTTTGTCTGCATCATAGAGTGGTTGCACATATGGCATCAGTTGTTCGTAGGCTACACCGAGTAATTGTTTACCGGTAAACTCCTGAACGATTTGATACGGTATAGCTTTATCACCTGCCTTGTAATCTTCAAGCTTCAGGTCTTTGTTCTTATCCGAGAAATATTTTCCGAACAGATCTTTCGCCAGTATAACGCTTACTGCTTTGTGCGTATACGGGTTGAACGTATTCACCTGCACGTAGGTAATCTTCTCACCCACCACCAGCGAAGTGTTGGAAGGAAGCGTCCACGGAGTGGTAGTCCAGGCGAGTATAAATACATCACCGGTTGGTTTTGCGAAGAGGAACTCTGATTTTGAATCTTTCGTCACTTTAAACTGCGCTACAATGGAAGTGTCCTTCACATCTTTATAGCAGCCTGGCAAATTCAGTTCGTGCGAACTAAGACCCGTACCCGCAGCCGGTGAGTATGGCTGAATAGTATAGCCTTTATATAAAAGCTTCTTGTTATAAAATTGTTTGAGTAACCACCAGAGTGACTCTATATATTCTTTCTCGTAGGTGATGTATGGATTATCAAGATCAACCCAGTAGCCCATCTTCATGGTCAGGTCGTCCCACTGATCTTTATACATCATTACCGTTTCGCGGCACTTCTTGTTATAGTCTTCGATCGATATCTTTTTACCGATGTCGTCTTTGGTAATGCCCAGTTGTTTTTCAACCTGCAGTTCTACCGGCAAGCCGTGCGTATCCCAGCCGCCTTTGCGTTTCACCTGGAAACCCTGCAGTGTTTTATAGCGACAGAAAATATCTTTTACAGTGCGGGCCATTACGTGGTGAATACCCGGAGTACCGTTTGCTGAAGGAGGTCCTTCGTAAAAAGTAAAGGATGGTGAACCCTCGCGGTTGGTTACAGATTTTTGAAATACCTGCTCGCGTTTCCAGAAATCAAGGATTTCTTCAGCGATGCGGGCAAAATTCAGTTCTTTAAATTCTTTATAATTTCCTGCCATGCTCAAAAACTAGCGTCTGCGTTCGAATAAGAGCGCAAAGATAACTTAGAATTACAAAGTAAGTAGTAAGAATTTTGTGGGGAGGTCTGATATTCAGACCTCCCGGAATTATTTTAAGAGGCTCCCGAACTTATTCGGCAGCGGAATGACGGTTGTGGATTTTGATCTTGTCGAGGTCGATCTCTTCGTCTTCAGACTCTCCGTAAAACGTATGGTCAAACTCATCAATAAGCTGGTGATCGCCTTTCTTCTTCTTGGGCTTATCGAAGGTCATAATCAACGCAGGCAACAAAATCAGGTTGGTGAACATCGAGATGATAAGCGTTACCGAAGTGAGCAAGCCCAACGCGATGGTACCACCAAACGAAGAGAATGTGAAAATGATGAACCCGGCAAACAACACTACCGAAGTATAGATGATGCTCTTCCCTGTTTCCATAATGGCTTCGCTTACGGCCACCGGAATGTAGAAATTGTTTGATAGTATTTCCTGGCGATACTTCGCAAGGAAGCGTATCGAGTTATCTACCGAAATACCGAATGTTATACTAAAGATGAGCGCGGTACTCGCTTTAAGTGGTATATCCAAATACCCCATCAATCCGGCAGTGATCATTAGCGCCAGTAAATTTGGGATAAGTGAAATAATGATCATACGCACATTGGCAAAAAGTATAGCCATGGAAAGCGTGATGAGGAGGAACGCGAGCAACAAACTTTCCTGCAGGTTCGCGATGAGAAACTTGTTCCCTTTTATAAAGATCTTGGTTGATCCCGTAACGGCAGTCTTCACAGAATCTTTTTCAGTGGATACAAAAATGGAATTCATTCGCGGTTCAATCACATAGTGAACAAGCGAATCCATTTTTACAGAACCTATATCGGCAATCTGACTGGAGATACGCATTTTAGTAAACGTGCTATCCACAAATGATTTGAACAATCCGCTGTTGTCCGACTGGCCTTTCATATAGCGGAGTATAAATGCACCTTCGCTTTTGCTGGGCAAAGTATAGCGATCCGGATTGTTATTATAGAATGCCTGCTTGGATGCTTTGATGAGACTCAACACCGATACGGGCCTTGATACTTCCGGCAGTGAATCCAGGAACGACTCAAGTTCATCAACCTTCGCCATGTTCTTTACATCAAGCACCGGTCTGCGTTTCTTCGTTTTAAATTCTACTACAATCTCCAACGGCATGATACCGCTGAAGTTCGCTTCAAAAAAGTGGAGGTCTTTCTTGATCTGACTTTCTTCCGGTATATCATCTACCATAAATGATACGGAGCGAAGCTGAAGCATACCATATACCGAAACCACAGCCACCACCATCGACACTATATATATAATAACACGGTTACGGTGCACGGCCAGATCAACCAGTTTTAAGAAGCCACCCATTATTTTAAAGTTCAGGTGTCGCAGGTGTTTTTCAGAAGGTGTAGGCAGCCATGAAAATACGCTCGGTATCATCACCAGACTCACCAGGAATAACACCATAATATTTATACCCGCTACAATACCAAATTCACGCAGAATAATAATGTCGGTTGAAAGAAGCGTAAGAAAGCCGATGGCAACGGTCAGGTTTGTTAAGAATGTTGCAAGTCCCATCTTTTGAACAACCGTGGCTATAGCCTTGAGTTTGTCTTTTGATTTGGCAAACTCGAGGTGATATTTATTAAGCAAGTAAATAGCGTTTGTTATACCGATGGTTACAATTACCGGGGGAATCAAACCGCTCAACAATGTTATCTTGAAACCAAACAAAGCCAGTGTACCCAGCGTCCACACCACTACGATACCGATGATGATCATCGAGAAAATTACCGCGCGGAATGATTTAAAGAAGAGGAACATGATAAGCCCGGTAACAAAAGCGGATGCATACAAAAACAACTGCATCTCTTTACGCACCTGGTTTGCTACCAGTGTTCGGATAAAAGGAAGCCCGGCATAGTGAAGTTGTATCTTGGTTTGATCTTCAAAACGTTTACCGGCATCTAGTAACGACTGCGCAAGCGCTTCGCGCTTGGATGAGTTCATATACTCTTTCTGCACAGACACCAGCATCATGGTAGCACCGTTGCGTGAATTCACGATCAGGTCCATATATACTTTCTGTGTCGCTGTTAATGTCATCAGGCTGTCGAGCTCTGCCTGCGTGCTGATCTTTTCCGGAAAAATAGATTGAAGGTAGAACTTGGAATTCGCGGTGTCTTTCAAAATCATTTTTATCACCGGCAGCGACACCACTTCGTTAACACCTTCTATCTTTTTTATATCGCGTGTCAGTTGTCGGTACGCGTTAAAGTTGTCAACCTTATAAACGCTGCTGTCTTTTACCCCCACGGCAATGATGTTGCCATCTTCTCCAAACTGTTGCTTGAACTTGGTAAGCAGTATCATGTCCGGATCATCCAGCGGCACCGTCCGGGCAAAGTCATAACTCATTTGAACCCTGGAGGCAAAATATCCCATTACAATGGTGATCAGACCAATTACGATGATCAGTGCCAGTCTGTACTTTATAATAAATTGAGCAACCCTATTCCACATAATCAATACTTGCAAAGTTTCAGAAGGGCCAAAGCTAATCAATTTTGCCTTTTTCTGAGGTTAACATATAATCAACAAAGGTTGTGGCGGAACGAACGGTGAAAAAATAGAGAAGAACCAGCTCAACGCTTCATCTTTACTTGCCGTATAGAGCACAAGAGCCCGGTGTTTTCAAAGTTTGATTGAATCAATGGTTATACACCAGGCGTTTATTATTTTTGAGTAATATAAATCACTTAGCTATGGCAAAATCACAAGATGCACGGAAGGAAACTAAAAAGAAGCCTGCCAAAACATTGAAAGAAAAGCGCGCTGAAAAGCAAGCGAAGAAAGCTTCTAAAAATTAATCTTTCCTTCGGGGTTGTTTCAGTACAGGGAAGTGCTGAAACAACTCTTTTTGTTTTTAAGTATATCGTTACAGTGCTATACCTTTTATTCTTCGGTATAGCGAAAGCGCATGCCGGTCAGTAAGGCCGGAAACAAAATCGAGAACAATGCGCAGCATCTCATACGTACTCACTTGTTTTTCTATTTCAGTTCGCATCTCTACCGGCAGCAGCAATGCCAGGTTTTTGTATTTGCGCGATGAAGATTTTTTCATGATGTGCTCGCCAGCTATAGCAAACTCTTGAAGCAAGCCGGGCAATACTTCGTGGCCCGAGGCTTCAATCTCAACAACGTGACGCGCGCGGTATATTTTATCAACAGATATACTGCTGATCTCTTCAAGTGCGTCTTTGGAAGCGCAATGATCGGCAAGTGCCTTATCAAATGTACCTTCCATAATTTCCAGTTCATGCGCCAGAAAAACTTCAGTGCATTCTTCTACCAGTTTGTTAATAGTCATGGCGCGCAGTACACCAATGCGTTCATTCTGCCCGCTGATCTTGTCGAGCTTTTCAGGTTTGAAATTATCTTTCAGAATATTCGCGAGCAGTTCAACGGTATCTCTATACGGCACGAGGCCCATGCGACAACCATCTTCCAGGTCGATAATGCTATAGCAGATATCATCAGCCGCCTCTACCAAAAATGTTAACGGATGGCGAACCCATGCATCGGCAGCAACCGGTATTAATTCAAGCTGATTGGCGGTGGCAGCAAATATATCTTTCTCGGATTGAAAGAAGCCGAACTTCTTCTGACTCTTCTTCGATTTATCACGACCGGGAAACAATGCAGGACAAGGATACTTCGTAAATGCTCCGAGTGTTGCCTGCGTAAGCTTAAGTCCGTATTGATTGCTGTTAATAATGCGAAAGCCCTGCGCGTTACCTTCAAACTTTACAAGATCGTTCCACTCGGCATCCGATACTTTTGATTGAAAAGATCGCCCATGAGGATTCTCCAGGAAAAAATCAGAAAGTGAATCTTCACCTGCATGACCAAACGGTGGATTACCCAGATCATGTGCAAGCGATGCTGCTGCTACAATAGCACCGAAATCAAAGAGTGAAAATTTTTCTTTTAACGCCTGGTGCCGCTGCACAATTACTTCTCCTGCTTTGCGCCCCAACGAGCGGCCTACACTCGAAACTTCGAGCGAGTGTGTTAAACGCGTATGCACAAAGTCATGTTCCGGCAGCGGGTGAACCTGCGTTTTATCCTGCAGTCTTCTGAAAGGGTGCGAGAAAATGATACGATCGTAATCCTGCTCAAAAGCACTGCGCGAAGCTTCTGAAGATGTTGGTTTGGAACCCGAACGTTGTGAAGAAAGAAGAGATTGCCAGTTCATGAAAAATAAAGAGCGAAAAATGTATAGATCATTTTTCGCTGCGCAAGATATTAAATATTTATAGACGTGCCAGATGGAACAACCCGGCACGCCATGAGTAGCAAAGTGTATTACTCTTTCAAAACAAAATCGATACACATAACAGCCGCCATGATGAGTTGGCGAAGCGGATGATTCTCCGGCACTTCGGAGCTAATCTGCAAAACATAATTATCAGCCGAAGTAAACAGTTCTTTGCCGAGGCCAGACCATTTCTTTGTTACCGTAGCAAACTCCTTATTATCAGCAGATACAAATTTGAAATCCCAGCTGGTCCACTTTCCTTTTAACATACAAAGAGAACGCTCACTGGCATCAAGCACTTCAAACTTTCCGCCTATAGAGAAGAACTTCTGCTTGAATTTACCGATCACAACATCTTTCTCATCCAACACTTCCACCGTAGAAAGGAAGAACGAAACACCACGTCTTACCGTGATAAGCTTTTCACCTGATGGCGTTTTTATTTCGATGTTGAAAGGAGTCATGCGCTTGTAATCAGAGAAGCGCAGCATCTTGGTAAAGAAGCCGAGGTTCTCCTCGCGACAGTTCAACATGATTTCTTGTGTTTCGGGGTTGTAGATGTCGAAGCTGTTGGAAGCTTTAAACATGCCTACATGCTCTTTTACAAAAAAGAGATTTTTGTTCAGGATAGGATTCATACTATTGGTCAGGATTAAAAAGATTTTGTGCAACTATATATAGCCGGTATATAAATACAGACATCCCGGATGTCAGGATGTCTGCACTATATTTCTATACTTTGATGATTAAATTTTACGGAGAAGGTTGTTGATCGAACATGCATCGACCAGCTTCGCTCTTACATCAGCGATTTTAACACGCTCCTGTTTCATGGTATCGCGATCGCGAATAGTAACGGTATCATCTTCCAAGGTCTGGTGATCGATAGTAAT